>CALDGV010000324.1 GCA_937941745.1 uncultured Prosthecobacter sp.
ACATCGCCCTGAAAATGCAGAGCGTCATGGGCTGGCTCGTCGGCATCGGTTTGATCGCGGCGACGGTCGTCTTGATCGCACAAGGCATGCCCAAAATGGACTTCGGCTCCGCCGTGCTGCGACCGGACAAGAGCGAGGCATTCGATGTGTTCGAAGACATCGAAAAGCGCATGATGGACGCGAACGCCGAGCCAGGGCGCAACATCCCGCTCATCTTCGCCGCGAACAATGCTGCCGCGCTGCGCCAGAGCATCACCACCGCGCAAGGCGTGCTAAAAACCGACGAAGTCGAAAGCCACATGCTGCCGCTGGCGCTCGTGCCTGATGCCGAGGCTCAAAAAACCAATCTCAAAGCGCTGCAAGCACTCGCCCAACGTGAGGACGCGCTCCGCCAGGCCGTGGATGCCGCCGGGTTCACCGAGGTGGCTTTTGCGCTCACGCAAAACGTCTTCAAACAATGGCGCGAATGGATCACCACCGAACCCACGCTGCCGCTTTGGCCAAAGCCCGTCGTGCTGGAAAACCTCGGTGGCATTGTTTCCAAGCACGAGGAACACGGCTGGATGGCGCTGGGGTCGCTCCGCCTCGCCGCAGGCCGCGATGTGGAGAAAGCCACCGTGCTGCATGCGCTGGAGAAAATCCCTGGTGCCCATCCCGCAGGCTGGGCCTTTCTGCGCACCTCGTTGGAGCCGCTGTTGAAGCGTGAGATTCTGCGGGTGTGCGTTCCGACCGCCGTCATCGCCATCATCCTGTTTTTCCTCGTGTTTCACGGCTGGCGGGAGCGTGGGTTTGCCTTCCTCGTGCTCGCGGCCAGCGGCTGGATTTTGCTCGGCGGCATGAGCGCGTTCGGCCTCACCTGGAATCTCATGAGCGTGGGCGCGGTGCCGCTTTGCCTCGGCCTGGGCCTCGACTTCACCATCCATGTGATGCACGCGCTGCGGGAGCCTGACATGACGCGAGAACGCGTCGCCGCGCTGGGCCGTTCGCTCGCCTACTGCGGCCTCAGCACCGGCCTGGCCTTCGGCGCTCTCGCCACCGGCAGCAATCGCGGCCTCATCACCCTCGGCATGACCGCGATGATCGGCGTGCTCACCGTCCTCATCACCGCCGCCTTCGCCTTGCCCTGGCTGTGGTTCCGCAGGCAAGAACGCGCAAGCGTGTGATATTCCCCATATCCATAGACTCTCTCAGGGGCTCAAAACAATCAATCTTCATGTTCGATCTAGAAATGAAATCGAGAAGAATGCGAATCCTTGCGACTGGTGCGCTCCTCTTGGCCGCCGCCGCAATCATCGGTTGGATTCAATACCGAAAGATTGTTAGTGTCCATAAGGTCGCACTTCTGAGCACCTCAGAATCTTTTTCTGATCTCCATCAAAATTTCTTTTTCATCGCCCAGTCGGTTCTTGAATCAGACCTCGTTGTTCGCGGAACTATCATCGATCCAGATTCAACAGTCCAAGCCTCACCTAACCAAACCGAAGTAGCGTACCCTCAAGGATGGGCGGTCGCACGAGTAAGAATCGACAAGCGTTTTTCGGGTCGTGAGAATTCTTTAGAGATTGCGATAGTTCCGGCACGCTGGTGGCCAACACCGGTTGTTGGAAACTCCTTCCTGAAACCATTCGCCAAGAATGAGGAGTACCTGTTTTTTCTAACGGAGAACGATAAATTGAGCCGATGGTGCAACACGACAGTATTCGCCCACTCCGGCCAGAGTCCCATACCATTACCAAAATCAGAAAACAAAGCGTCTGTCCCTCCCCAGTGATCATCACCGCCGCGTTTACCCTGCTAGCCGGAAAGAACCAAAGTGTCTGTCCCTCTATCCTGCGTCGGATATAAAGCTGCTGACAAATCTCACGATGTGTGAATGATCTTCAAATGTTAGGCGCTTCTGCGCGCATCCTGTGAACGAAGACGAAGCAAGCAACTCGTAACCCCACGCAACATGAAAGACCGACTACTCACTGTCCTCTCGTTGCTTGTTGCCGTCGCGGCGCTCGGCCATTCCTTTTGGCTCCAGCATCACACTGCTGCACACGCCGACGAGGCATTGCGCCGTCGAGAGGCCGAGCTAGTTCGTGCGGCTGCTCCGAAGGTTTCTCAGGTCTGCCAAGACATGCTTGGAGCGTCATTTCAGCCCGCGAACTTTCATCCAACGACGCTGGAGGAGTTGGCTCGTCCACTCACCGTCATTGTCACTCAGATGTCCACCCGGACAGACGAGCCTCAGCCAACAACTCCGAAATGAACGAAGCGCCTAACCAAAACGGATGCAGGCAACGGCTCGTAGAGCATCTGTCTTGTCATCGACGCTTCCCGCCCGCTCTGCGTGCTCATTCAGGCAGGAACGTTGGCCAACTAACACGCTCCACCTCAATACAGCCATGAAGAAGCCAGTTATAGGCGTCATGCTCCCCGTGGGATTCTCCGTTCTTGCGGTTCTTGCCTCGGCGTATGGTTGCGAGGGCATCACGATCATGCTGTTCTGCATCGTGTTGGGTCTGCTGAGTCTTGGATCGTTGGCCATTGCTAGCTTAGTGGATCGGAGGCACACACGCTCCATCACCATAGCTGGACTGACTGCCGCTGTCGTCATCGCTAGTGTCGCAGTGTGGCACTGGCCGCTTCGAGTCTGCTACGCACTTTCGAGGCCAGCATTTGATGCTCTTGCCGCACGTATAAGGTCTGGTGAGCAGATTTCCGTTCCTACCAGTGCAGGTCTTTACACCATTCGAGGAGCTGGGCTCAGTTCGTCTGGCATACCGTATCTCTGGACGGCGTCCGGTGGAGGAGGTAGCACTGGATTTGTCCAGACCAGCCCTGACCACGTCCACTTTAACCTGTGGTCTGTCATTCACCTTGACGACAGATGGCAGTATATTTCCGAGGACTAGCCCATGAGTCATTCCACTTTCGAGAGACCCACGGTGAACACCAGCCCGAACATTAAACGGATGCAGGCAACGACTCGAATGGCATCTGTTGTGTCATCAAGTAGCCGTCGCCGAATCCGAAGCGGTCGCCCCAGGCAATGAAGAAAATTGCCCCAATCGTCGTGCTGCTGACCCTGTTGGCGGGATGTAGTTCT
>CALDGV010000325.1 GCA_937941745.1 uncultured Prosthecobacter sp.
AATGCCCCAAAATCTCAAAAAGAGATTCTCTGCTACTCGAATTGCTTGTGGCAAAGATGACGCAGCTATCGAAGCTCGTTATACGCGTCTTGACGGGCAGTGCAATTTGTCGATTAAGCCCCGGGACTTTCGTCTCCCATCTGAAAAAGACCGAGATAGGCTAGTTTACGCTTACAGCTTCAGGCGGTTGGGTGAAATTACGCAGGTAATTCCTCGCGAAAGGGGATGCCTGCTCCACAATCGACTGACGCACACATTAAAAGTTGCTCAATTAGCACGAAGGATAGCAGAAAGGCTGTTGTCGGCTGACGACGGATTCCACCACAATGAAACAATTGACCTAGCCAATGAACTGGGGGGTCTAGATCCTAATGTCGTCGAAACTGCTGCACTAGCCCATGATTTAGGGCATCCGCCATTCGGGCACATCATTGAAGAATTTCTTGATTCAAAGATCAAAGGAGAAGCATCCGATGGCTTCGAGGGCAACGCCCAAACGTTTCGAATTATTACGTACCTAGAAGGTAGACATGTTGACTCAACAAAAGATTTTGGGCTTAACCTGACTTATGCGTCCCTAAACGCTACAATCAAGTATCCGTGGCAAAGAGATGTTCGGCCCAAAGCTACTGGTAAACGTGCTCACAAGTACGGTTACTATTCACAAATTGATCCCGATAAAGAACACTTCAAAAAGGTCAGGGCTGCATTCGACCAAAACTGGCAAAATGACCGCAGGTCACTTGAAGCGGAAATAATGGATTGGGCAGACGATATTGCTTATGCTGTTTATGATATCGAAGACTTTTATCGAGGCGGGCTTATTCCGCTCGATAAGCTTTTGAAAGAGGCCTTCAATAATCCAAAAGTCAAAGCCCACGAAGACTCAGAGAACGAGTGGAGCTTTTTTTACACAGAGACCCGTGCAAGATGGGAAAGCCAAGGCAGAGATCAAAAAGATATCGACGCGTTATCTGATTCATTTGCTGGGCTGCAAGAGTTTTTACGGTCTATTTGCGTTTCACCCAAGGGACTAGATTCCGAAAGCGCCAAGAAAATTAGCGTGGAACTGTTGCCTCTGTTTTTGTCTTATCGGGCAACTCATGCACAACGACATGCGTGCGCTTTGCTCACCTCAGGACTTGTTGAAAGGTTTGTGAATGCAATTGCACTCAACGAGAAAGCTATCACAAACCAAGTACCCAGGGTTTCCATCGATCCTGAATCAAAAAAGGTAGTTTCTTTGCTCAAAGAACTAACTTGGACATACATAATTGATGTTCCTGACTTACATGCGATGCAGCATGGTCATCGTTGTATTGTTGAAACGGTATTTGACGAACTTGAACAAGCTCCGACTTCTGACATTAACTTATTGCCACGGACCGTCCGGGATCTTGCTGGAGACGATTTATTTGATGGCCCTAAGCGGAGGAGAAGCATCTGTGACATCATCTCTAGTATGACGGAAGCCCAGATAATGGATCTATATGTTCGGTTGTCTGGGGTTTCACCCGGTTCGTTGTTAAGAAACGGTTATCCAAGCTAGCACTTTTGCGAGAAGCGGAAACGTGGGCAGTGTGCAACAACTGCCTGACAAACCATCTCAACCGCTCCTCATCCTCGTCTTCCTGCACGGCGCGGGCTTGTGGCGTTGGCGTGCGGGTTGGGGCCAGATGCTGACGTTGCGGAGGTGTTTAGAGCAACAATTCCATCGCGGGAGGAGCGCTGCTTTGGTATAGCCCGCGCATGACGACCTTTCAGGGCTATCAGCTCATCACGCCGGAGGATCTGCACTGGCGGCCCTCGAATCTGATGCGCATTCCGAATGCAGACTACCTGGAGCGCACGGGCAGCACAAATTTGGGAGCACGTCTTTGGCGAATGCCGCCGAAGAGCGCGAACACGCTGCACAAGCATGTCGTCTCGGAGGAGTTCTACTTTGTGCTCGAAGGCACGGGACGTCTGCGTGTTGGCGAGGAGACCCTCACCGTGCCGAAATACGGCGGTGTGCTGGTCGGTCCAGACCAGCTCCGCCAGGTGTTCAATGACACCGATGAGGAGGTTTTGTGGCTCATCATAGGAGGGCCCGAAGAGCTGGAATTCGTGCAGGGCTCGAAGTCGAAGGTCGATCTGTCCCTCTTCTATCCGCAGGACCCGACGCAGCTGCCGAAAGAACTCGAAGGCGTGCAGTGGCCGCCGCCCGACTCACCATGACTGCCATCGCTTTTCAGCATCACTGCCAGGACTGGATTGACGCCTGGAACGCCCATGACCTGGAGCGCATTCTCCAGCATTACAGCGATGACATTGACTTCTGTTCGCCTTTCGTGACCAAGCTGACGGGAAGTGCGGATGGCCGGATTCAAGGCAAGCCCGGTTTGCGCCACTACTTTGCCCGAGGTCTTCAGGCTTATCCTGACCTGCGGTTTGAGGTCATCCGCGTTTATCCAGGTGTGAGAAGCTGCGTGCTTGAATATCGAAGTGTGAACCAGCTTCGCGCCGCGGAGATGATGGAATTCAACGACCATGAACTCATCTGCCGGGTCATGGCGCATTACACGACAGACTGAGAAGGCTCAAAGCGTGTCCCAGGCGCGTTCCGCCACGGGATCACGGCCTTCGTCATACTCGATGTGGTCGATGATGGTCTCGACCACCTTGCCCTGAAGTCCGCTGTCGATGATGCGCTGGGGCAGCACATGGGAGCGTTCATCGCGCCAGCCGAGCTTGGCGATGAAGCGGTTCCACATGTGGCATTCCTCATCCGTGCGCGGCGTGCCGCGGGCCTGTGTCCACGCCAGAATCTCCTCATCGCTGCCGCCTTCGAGGGTGCGATCCTTGATGGCGGCATACGGCACACCGAGAAAGCGGCAGATGCGGCCATCCAGGGTCAGAAACTGCTCGTCGCCGAGCTTTTCGACATACTCCGAAGGAAGCATGCCAGCGGCATGAAGGCGGATCTTGTCGAGCATGCGGCCAAAGTAGATGAAGCGACCGACTTTGGCGTAGCAACTGCGGAGTCCGGGGATGCTGGGCATGGTGAGAATGAGGTGGATTGCCTTGCTGGCGAACGCTGGCAACACCCAGCGCAGCATGCGTGATCTGCCTTGAAGCAGCCGCAGCTCAGGTGGCGCGGGAGCGCAGGCGGCCGATCATTTCCCGCACATGGGAAGCTTTGGCGGCACGCGGCATGAGGATGGCGAGGCTTTTGGTGTACGAGCCCCACTTGAGGATGCGGATGTTCACCTGGCGCGTGCCCCAGAGGCGCATCAGGCCGGTCGTGGGCTTGTAGAGATCAATGGTGCGCGTGCCGACAAGGGCGGAGCCGTAGTCATCAATGACGTAGATGGAGGGATCCGACTGGATCTGAAAGACGGTGCCGACGGGATACACCGACCAGTCAGCCGCCGCGCTGCGCACGGCACCATGACGCAGCGGTGTGCCCGCAGCGGTGCGGGAACCGTACTTCAGATGATCGCCTTCCGTGTGGGTGTAGGCGGTCGTGCGGACGTTCTTGACGACGGGAGCGGCGGTGCCGGCGGGCTTGAGGGAGATTTCTTCGGCAGAAACGGCTCCACAAAGGACAGCCAGGCACAGGAGGGTTGGTCGGATCAAAACAACGGGGGGTTTGTTAGGTCGCGCTTTGCCAGCGGGGGCTGGGAAAGGGGCCGGAGAATGGAGGTGAATGAGTTTTTGTCAACTTCTCGTTTGGCCACCCGGACTTGGGCGATGGTCTTTAGAACACGAACAAGTTGTTCACAGGTTCGCGGAACAACTGAAAATGGTCATGCTTTTGATTGTGCTCGGGGCGCCGTCATGCAGGCTTTAAGAAAGCAGACCTTTGGTTATGCCTGGGAGATCAACGGCGGCTCTGCGAGGCGCGATCCACCATGTCCACATAGATGCGGCGGCGCTGATCCATGCCGAGGCCACGGTTGCGCAGGCCAAGCATCTGGCGGTTGATGTCTTCGCGCTGGCCGACGCTGAGACGTGAGAGCTTGTCCACGATCTCGGGCGGAGGCTGACGCGGGAAGCCGTCGCCGGTGAAGCCTTCGCGGTAGTTTTCGGCGGCCTGGCGGGCCTCCTTCATCTGGGAGTCATTGAGCGGCGGGCCTCCTCCGCCAGAGCTGCTGCTGCCCGAGCCTGAGGAGCTGCCGCTGGTCTTCGACTTGCCAGTCTTGGCCGGCGGCTTCTGATAGCGCACGGAGATGACCTGGCCTCCACCGGCCTGGATGCGTGCGCTCCAGGTCTGCATGTCATCGGGGAGGCCGCTGACGCTGAGAAGCTGCCACCCTTGAAAGTTAGGCATTTTGGAGACCACCTGCGATTCAAAGGTCTTGGTGTCGAGCAGGGTGGCGAAGACCTCATCCTGCACACGGGCGATGCCGGTGAGAATGAGCGAGTCGGAGACGCCGAGGGTGCGGGTGAAGGGCGAGCTGGCGACGAGCGGTGTGAAGGACTCGAGGTTCACGGGGCGCGGAATCGCGCCATCATCCTCCGCAGCGGGTGGAGCCTCCTGAACAGGAGCCGGGCTCTGAGCGACGAGGCAGGCGGCCCAACCAACAACGAGGAAGAATTGAGCAAGGGCCTGGGTGGTCCTCCGGAGAAAGGTCGGCAGGAGAGTCATGGCCTGCATTACGGCGGCCATGGCCCGATGTGTTCACATTTGGGTGAGGATCTGCCCATCGTGCGTGCGGGCAGGGAGGTGCAGACGACGCAGCCAGATCGGCAGGTAGTCGTTGAGCAGGAGCCTGCGTGCCTCGGTGAGGTCGTTGAAGCGGACGCTGCGCCAGATCATGCCGCGCTCCTGGTAGTAGTAGTCCCAGCGGTCCCTGCCCAAGGCGATGAAATAGGCACCGTCGTGTGATCCGCGCGTGGTCTCGACATGCGGGAGCTGCTCAGGCACGAGGTTCTGCGCCGCGAGCGAGGCTTCAAGCTCGGCGCGGGTGAGGGTGAAGAGACGGTCCACGGCCTGCTGGCAGCGGGCGGTGTTGCCGGGCTCGTTGGTGTCGCGCCACTCTGCAGGCAGACCGAGCCTCGCCAGCGACCAAGCAGCGATGTCCTGACGCGAATGGATCACCTGAATCTGCTCAGCGAGGGAAAGCGGCGAGGTCATGCCCTTCAGACAAGCGGAAAACGCGCAGGGGGCAAGCGTGCGAGGAATGCGGATTGACCCCATGGAGCGCTGCTGCCAGCCTCGGCGCACACCTTTTGCCTTTTCATCATGACACGCCAGACCTTCCTGAAATCCTCCATGGCCGCCACCGGCCTCCTGAGCGCCGCTGAAGCCACCTCCCAGGCTGCGGAGCCGGCGGGGCGCGAGTACTTCGAGATCCGCAAGTACACCTTGAAGAGCGCCGAGATGCAGAAGCTGCTGGAGGCTTACCTCAAGGAGGCGGCGATTCCTGCGCTGAACCGTCTGGGCGTGGGCCAGGTGGGCGTGTTCCTCCCGGAGACGGCGGACGCCATGCCGGTGGTGTATGTCGTGCTGCGCCATGCTTCCCTGGAGGTTTTTGCCAGGAGCACCGGGCTGCTGGCTGAGGAGGCGGTGCAGCAGGCGGGTGCGGTTTATCTGGGCGTGGCGGCGACGGAGCCCGTTTATGAACGTGTGGAGAGCTGGCTGACCCAAGGCATCCAGGGGATGGAGGCGATGGAGCTGCCTGCGAAGGGCAGCGGCCTCTACCAGCTGCGCATCTATGAGAGCCACAGCGAGAAGGCGGCGCGGAAGAAGGTGGAGATGTTCACCATCGGCGAACTGGCCATCTTCCGCCGCTGCGGGCTGAATCCGGTGTTCTTTGGCGAGACGATCGTGGGCCCGCTGATGCCCAACCTGACCTACCTGCTGGCCTTCAAGGACACAGCGGCGAAGGACGCGGCCTGGAACACCTTCCGCGTCGATCCTGAGTGGGCAAAGCTGAAGACGACTCCGGGCTTCACGGACAAGGAGATCGTCTCCCGCATCACGAACCTGCTGCTGGTGCCTGCGCCGTACTCGCAGATCTAGGAGCGCGGGCAGCAGGGCGGGAGGGTTTTTTGCAAAAACGGCGCAAGTCGGAGCTGCGAGCTGCATCCGGGGAAGGGGACTTTCATGAAGCGCTGCTTTTTGGATGGCTCCAACCCAGGGCGGGGGGTTAACGCTGTCCGCGTCCGCCCTCGCAACGCCCTATGAAAACCTCCTCCTTTTTTCTCATGATGCTGGCTGTGGTGCTGGCTCCGCAGGCCGCCCGTGCGCAGGTCATCAATGACGGCGTCAGCAACACCCTGCTGCTGACCGAGCGCGAGGGCAGCTACCTGGGGCAGGGGGGCAGCCGGGCGACGGCAGAGCCCGGTGAAACCTCCGTGGGCGGCCTGCCGGCGAGTGACACGGTGTGGTACCGCTATGTGGCCCCGGCCAACGGGCGCTACGTGGTGGACTTTGATGATCAGCAGGGCCTGCGTGCCGAGCTGCGCTATCCAGGCAATCCGGCGACGACGATCCCGCTCCAGACAGTCGCGGACGGCACCTCGAACACGGTGGCGTTTGATCATGAGCGGCTGTCGGTCAACCTGGACCGGGGGCAGCAGGTGTACCTTGTGGTGGATGCATCGCAGCCCTTCAGCTTTTCCTGGCGCTTTTCAGAGGTGGTGAACAATCACTGGCAGGATGCGGAGACCCTGACGGGTGACAGCGGCACCGTGGTGCGCAGCAATCGTCGGGCACGGCAGACCCTGCGGCAGCGGGTGCTGGGCGTCGGCCATCCGGCGGTGTGGTTTGAATGGACGGCACCGAGCACGGGCGACTACTACCTGGACCTCGTGGGCTCCCGGCAGTGGGATGCCAGCAGCTACGATGACTTTGGCCTCTATGTTTACAGCTCGGTAAATGGCGAGCCTGTCAATCTGGTGGGCAGCGGCTATGGCAGCTCGCTGGACAACTCCACGCGCGTCCTCCTGCCGGCCACGCAGGGCCACAGCTACTACATTGCCTGCACCAGCGGTCCCGTGGCTCCCGACAGCCAGCTCTGGCTTTCCTGGTATCCGGCAGGCAGCCCGGGCGTGCTGGCCTGGGCACAGGAAGAGCACCGAATTTCCGAGGCGGATGGCTCGGTGAGCTGCCGCTTTTTCAAGCTGCGTGGCAATGCCGATGGCAGTGTGCGGTTCATCAGCGAAACGCTGGACAATGGGCTGAGCCCAGCCACGGCAGGAGTGGACTACAGTATTCCAGGTGATGCCGTGCTGCTGCCTCCAGGGGTTCGCTCAGGCGTGACGGTGATGCCGATCCTGCCTGATGCAGGCGGGGAGCCGGTGGAGGCATTCCGTGTCGGCTTCACCGATGCCACGGGCGGCCTGGGCATCGCAGATGGCACGTCCAACACCGTGCTGATCGGAGAACAGGTGGATCGCGCTGAATGCACGCTGACCTGGCGTGAGGTGCGGGTGAAGGAAGGCCAGACCGCCTATGTGGAAATCCGCCGCCAGAGCGCCAGTGACCGTCAGGTGGCCGTGGGCTGGCGAGTGAACTCCGGCACCTGTCAGGCGGGGGTGGACATGCCTGCGCTGTCAGGCACGGCCTACCTTTCCCCCGGGCAGCTCAGCACGAGCATCGCCATCCCGGTGTATCCAGACCAGGCTTTTGAAGGGCCGGAGTACTTCAATGTGAACCTCACGGACAACCCGCAGCTCGGTTCCATCACGGATGGCAGCAGCCTGACGGTCATCACTGTGGAGGATGACGATTTTTTTGTCCCGCAGCCTGGAGGCTACTGCGGCCTGCTCGACACGCAGGGCTGGGGTGCGCTGGTGAAGTGCACGGTGAATGGCCTCGGCGGTGCCAGTGGCACGGTGGATTACATGGGTGCCACCTACCGCTTCAGCGGTGTTTTCGATGCCAGCGGCCAGCTTGTGGCCCATTTTGCACGCAACGGACGTCCGTCCATCGGCCTGAGGCTTCAGTTCGCGGAGGGCTGGTCCCGCTGCCGCGCCTCCCTGCGCGATCCGGAGGGTGACTGGGCGGATGGCTATGTCCGCCGCCTGCCCTATGACGGCAAGAAGACCCTCGCCCCGCAGGTGGGTAGCTACACGATCTTCTGCCAGGGCATGGGTGGTGGTTCGGTGCAGGTGCCGGCAGTGATGACCAGTGTGGTCACTGGCGATGGCAGCGTGCGCTTTGTGGGCCGCACCGCCGATGAGCAGACGATGACCTTCTCCAGCCGCATCGGCCAGTCGGATCAAGAAGGCTCGGTGGATGGCGAATGCGCCTTCATGCTGCCGTTGTACAACAAGCTGGGCAATTTCTACGGCACCTGCGATTTCGGCCTCGGGCCCCAGCATGCAGGCGGCCAGACACAGCTGGGCTGGCTGAAGCCCTGGCGTCCGCGCGATGCCCTCTACCCGGCGCTCCCTTTCCAGACCATCGCCTGCTGGGCGTTGCGCTACACCCCTCCCGCTGCCGGACAGAGGGTCACCAGCGAGTTCACGCAGACCCTGGGAGATGGCAGCGTGCGCTTCATCAATCCCGGTGGCGTGCTGGATGGCACCAGCAACACGCTGCTGATTTCCGAGGCTAACAAGGTCACCATCACGGAGCCCAACAACCCGCTGAAGTGCTCCATCACCATGGATCCGAAGACAGGATGGTTCAGCGGCAAGCTGACACCGCCTGGAAGCACCAAGCAGATCGGATTCAACGGCGTCTTTCATCAAGGTGCCTATGGTTACGGACGCGGCCTGATCCCCTTGGGCAGCCGGGCGGGTGGTGTGGAGATCCTGCCGGACTTTTGAGGCGTCTGCCTGCTTCAACGGCGAGTTCGGAAGAGTTTCGTTGGAGGGCAGCCTTTTCGGTAAGAGGTCCTCTGCCAGCACGGCGCTCTTCTGCCATTGACGGCCTAAGCAGCCTGAACTATCAGCGCGCCAATGCAGGTGCCTGTTTCCTCCCGTTCCACCCCCTCCGGCCTCACGATTTTGGAGGCTCTCGGAGTCCTGGGCACATGCCTGATGCTTCTGATCGTGGTCGTGCCGGTGGTGCTGGTCCGCATGGGAGTTCTGGAAAAATCTGTGATCGAGGCTCCGCCCGTGGCCCCAATGGAGAAAACGGCCCCCATTCAGGCGGCACCGATCAATCTGCCCAAAGTGCCTGATGCACCGAAGCTGCCGGAGCAGACTCCTGCGGAAAGTGGCGCTCAAAAGCCTGCTCCTGCGGCTGAGAATCCTGCTCCCGCCTCAAAACCCTGAAGTCAGCCGGGCTGACCGCTCTTCCGAACCTCATGGCAGAGTCCTCCGAGCCACCGCCGCACGATTCACCTCGTCGCCGAAAGCATCGGAAAATGTCGGCAGATGAAAAGCTGCTGCTGGAGCGCCTCGAAAAGGGCAAAGTGGCGCCTCCCGAGCCGGAGGAAGCCCCAGAGCCACGCCGGCAGGTCGTCCGGGAGGTTGAGTTTGAGGGCCGTGGCGAAGAAAAGCCGCGCTCCAGGGCCTCGGAGCCGACTTTCGCCGGCTGCCTGCACCTGCTGAAGTGGGTCACGCGCCTCATCGTGTGGAGCGTGCTGCTGATCGGCGGCGGATTGATCGCGGCCATGCACCTCCTGGGGCAGTCGAATGTCACGGTGGCTGCGCTGATGTATGCCCCGCCGCTGCCCTGGCTGGTGGCCCCGGCGCTGCTGCTGATCCCCGCACTGCTGTTTGACTGGAAGTCCGGCCTCGTGCTGCTGCTGAGCGTGCCTGCCTACCTCTACTGGCACACGGATTTCATCCCGCAGGGCCCTGGTTCGGAGGTGCGCCGCAGCATGCACACGGTGAAGGTGCTCACCTGGAACCGAGGCCAGGCCAAGAAGGCGTCGCTCAGCCAGCTGAAACGGGAGTTGCGCCCGGACCTGATCTTTCTTCAGGACGCCAAG
>CALDGV010000326.1 GCA_937941745.1 uncultured Prosthecobacter sp.
TAGCCGCCGTGCTTCGCGGCGCGTTCGGTGGGCAGGTAGGTGCCGGGACCGGCGAGCTGGATGACAAAGGTCTGGATGCCGGGGCTGCGGGCCTTCATCTGCACGCCGTAGTCGGTGTAGAGCTCGAACTCGTTTGTGGCGATGGCGATGTCGCCGAGGCGCAGCGCGTGCAGCTCCATCACATACGGCGGCTGCGTGCCGGCCTGCTGCTCGTTGAAGCGGTCTACCACGCGCTGGTTCCAGCCGAGGTTCCACTTCTGCTTCGGATCGTCCTTGTATTTGGCCACCTCGGTCATGGCGGCGGCTTTTTCGAGGATGGTGACCTTGCGGTAAGGCAGCTTGATGTTCTGAACGTGATGCTGGAAGGGCACATCGTCGCGGATGTCATGCTTCGCGCCTTCATACGCCTCTTCCCAGGCGTTCACGAGGCGACGCGCCACCTCGTCGAGCCGCGAGAGGCCGCCGCGCAGCTTGCGCATTCGCTCATCGGCATCGCGACCGTAGGCGAGGCGCGAGGTGACATCGCCGCCCGCGCCGGTCCAGGCGAGGATGTGCAGATCCTTGCCGTGCTTTTCACGCAAACGTGCGCGCACCGGATCCCAGAAGTCGGCGTGGATGGCGGAGTTGCCGCCGACCTCCTGCGAGGGGCAGGCCACGTTGATCGCGGTGGCGATGAGCTTGTCCGCCGCATCCCAGAAGCAGAGCACCTCGACGTTGTGATCCTCGTAGCTTTCGATGCCGCGGAAGTTGGGCGAATCCGGCTTCCCATACATCACCGCCGTGCCGTCGGCATAGTAGGGGCGTCGGTTCTGCGCGATGACCGCCTGACTCTGGCCCCAGGCCACCTTGCCCGGCTGGCGTTTCTGCCAGGCCTCGACGATGCCGTCCGCCACCTTGGCCGTCATCCAGTCCGCATACGGACCGGGCTGCATGATTCCGGTCTCAGGCAGCGCATACTTGCCATCGACCGTCACCGGCGCGGTATGCGTGTGGGTGGCGTTGAGGAAGATCTTTTTCAAGTCCACGCCCACCAGGCGGTCGCCGATCTTTTCCCGCACCTTGGCGAGAATGCCGGCGCGGATCGCCACGAGATCGCAGGATACTATGATGGCCTGGTCGAGCACCTGATCTCCCTCACGCGACTCCAGAGCGAGGGCGGTGGCGTAGATGCGCGTCACCGGCTTTTTTGAAATGCGCACGTTGCGTTGTCCGTCGAGCGCCACCGGCTCATCTGGCGTGATGTCGATGGTGGTCGCACTGAGGTGAAGCTGCGCAGCGTGAAGGGTGGAGGCGAAAGCGAGGAGGCAGAGCAGGGGAAGCAGTCTCATGCCAAGCAAACGGCTGCCGATGTCTGTTTCTGCCTGCCCAGGCTGGCTTCACGGAAAAATCAGCCAACGTCCTCAATGCCGCTGACAAGAACGACGGTGAACAGGGTCAAGAGATCAAGGCGTTGGGGCCGCAGAGCTGGAAAGAGGCTGGGTCATGGCCTGGAGGGCAGTTTCTTTGCCGTAGGCGGTGACGACGTCGCCCGCCTTGATCATGTCATCGCGGCTGGGGATGCCGTGCTGCGTTTCGCCATCGCGTTTGATCGCCAGAATGACGACACCTCGGTCCCAGGGGCGGGATTCGCGCAGCGTGCGGCCTGCGAGGAGCGTGTCTGGCAGGATTTCGATCTCAGAGACGACGTAACCGTGCTGGATGCGCAGCAGTAGCTCGTAGTCGAGCGCACGCACCATGCCGGTGCGCTCCAGCGTGTATTGAATGACATGATCGAGCACCCTTTGAAACCAGGAGAGGCGGGAGATGGACAGCAGCAGCAGCAGACCACCGACGAGCCAGGCCAGCATGAGTGCCGTGTCACCGCCGGAGCTGCTTTGCAGCAGTGTGACGATGAGCGTGGCGAGCGCGGAGGTGAGGCCGACGTTGCCGGCGAGAATGAGATCGCGAATGATGCGGCGGCGCACGGGGTGGTTCACGACGAGTTCGGCCTCCTTCGTGGTGAAGCCGACGCCGAAGAACGCGGAGTAGGCCTGGAAGCTGGCGGTGTCCCAGCTCAGGCCGGTCATCATCAGTGCCGTGGCGGCCACACGCACCGCCAGCAGCGAGACGAGGGCGATGACGAGCAGGGCGATGACGGGGGCGACCATGGTGAAATGACGAAATCAGAATGAGGAATGATGAATTCGGTTCAGAGGTGCTTCTCGCTGATGGATTTGTCGTGGCCGTAGATTTGTTCCTTGGTCTGCTTGCCCTTCATGTCCCAGTAGCGGTTGAGACCGTGACGCTGGCCGTGGTCGAAGTTGGTTTCGGCGGACTGCTGG
>CALDGV010000327.1 GCA_937941745.1 uncultured Prosthecobacter sp.
CGGGTGCCAGTGGTCTCGACAATCTGACCCCTCAGGCTGGCGGTGAGGGCGGCAACGGCTTTGGCGGCGCGATTTTTATCCGCACCGGCGGCATGCTGACCATCACTGGCAATTCGTTGTTTGACGGCAATGGCGTCCGCAGCGGTGACGGCCAGGCGCGCGCCGATGGTGTCACCCTCGGCCAGAGCGGCATCGGGGCGGGCACCGACTTGTTCTTGATGAAGGGAGCCACCCTCATTCTCGACGCGGACAAATACAGCACCGGTAACGTGATCACCTTCAACGGAGACGCGTACGGCACCGGCATCGCCGATGACAGCGCCGCCTCCATCATCCCCTCCGGCGGCCCGTCTCCCATTCCTTCGGGCGACGGCGCGGACGTGATCATCCGCAGCGGCTTGGTCCAGTTTGTGGGCGGGAACCTGTATTCCGGCCAGACGAAGATCGAGGGCGGCACCCTCCAAGCCCAGGACGGTGAGGGCATCTACTGGGACAGCAACATCAACTTCGCCGGCACCCCGGCCTCGAATGCGGTGCTCATGATGAATGGTGACTTCACCCGCTACGTCGGCACGCAGAGCAATCGCGTGCAGTGGACCGGTAGCGGCGGCTTTGCGGCCTCTGGCGGCGACCTCAACGTGCGCATGAGCGACGGCCAGACGATGATCTGGGGCAGCGCCAGCTTCGTTCCTGATGGCAACGCGCTGGTCTTTGGCTCCACTCGTGCCACCAACAAAGTCAACTTTGAGAACAACATCAACCTCAGTGGCGGAAACCGCTCTGTTCTGGTGAAGGCCAACGAGGCCGATGCGGGCAACAATGTGGAAGCAAACATCGACTGGGCCGTGTTCAACGGCGTCATCTCTAACGGCTCGCTGTCCATCAACGACACGAATCACACCGGCAAGGTGGTGCTCGCGGCGGAAAACACCTACACGGGTAGCACGACCATCAATGCAGGTACCGTCGAGATCACCGGCAGCGTGAAAAGCACGGCGGTCAGTGTGGCCAGCGGCGCGACTCTGGACAGTCCGAATGGCGGCCTGGACGCCACCACGGCAGTGACGAACGCAGGCACGCTTAATCTCGGCGCAACCAACGACACCATCGCCTCCCTGACCAATACCGGCACCGTCAACGGCACCGGAACCCTCACGGCGACGACATACAACCTCAACGACGGCTCGGTGCTCAATGCCAAGCTCGGCACCGGCACGCTCAACACCACTGGCGCAGTCACTTTGAATGGCACCGTCGGTGCTAGCACGGTCAACGTCGCCACAGGCAGTACGCTGAACCTTCAGGCACCCGAGCTGATCCTGGACAGCGCATCCGTCACGGTCAATGGCATCCTCAACCTCAATGGTGGAGATGAGACCTTCCAGACCCTGCTGGGAGCCGGAACGGTGAACACCAACGCCAACAAGCTCGTCGTCGCGGATGGCAGCGCCTTCACCGGCACGCTCAACGCTCCAAACACCGACCTCAGCGGTGGCAGTCTCGCGGTCGGCGGCGGCACCACCACCACGGACTCCACCACAGTGCAGAACAACCTCACCGTGACCGGTGGCGGCACGCTGGACAGCAACACCATCACCGTGAACAGCACGGGCACGCTGAACATCGCCAACGGGAACATCGTCTATGACACGCTCAACGGCCTCGGCCCGGTCGGCGGTACGGTGAACACCGGCGGCAGCACCTTCATCAACCCAAATGGCTCCACTGTGAAGGGCTTCCTCACTTTCACCGGTGACTTCACCAACAACGGCGTGCTCGCGCCCGGTGCCTCACCCGGTATCACAGTGGTCGGAGGCAACTTCGTCAACGCCGGCACACTCGACAGCGAAATTGGCGGTTTGGGTGGCGCGGGCGTGGACCCAGGCGGCTTTGACCAGACGCAGGTCGGTGGTACAGCCACTGTGGGTGGCACCTTGAATGTGCAGGGCTTCAACAACTTCCTGCCAGCGCAGGGCAACCGCTTCCAGATCATCTCCAACGCCATCGGCGGACCCATCCGCGTCATCGGCACCTTCGCCGCTGTCACCTTTGATGCCGATGGCGTCGC
The DNA here is from genome assembly GCA_937941745.1 of uncultured Prosthecobacter sp. Lineage (GTDB taxonomy): Bacteria > Verrucomicrobiota > Verrucomicrobiia > Verrucomicrobiales > Verrucomicrobiaceae > Prosthecobacter. The sequence goes on from CALDGV010000327.1 coordinate 2,069, forward strand.
CGGAGCCGGACTGCCGGTGGCCAACGCCGCCACTGTCTTCGATGTGAACACCGGGGCCATCACCGCCACCGGACTCAATAATCCAGGCAGCACCTTTGCTCAACTGGGTTCCAATGCGAACCAGAGCGGCGCGGCCAACGCCATCTTCAGCTCTGCGCTCGTCGGCCAGAACCAGATCGACAGCGCCACCATCGCCGGTGCGCTGGCCTTGCAGGTCATCGACGCCACTGGCGGCTCTGCGGCCGATCTGGCCCGCTATGTGCCGGATTATTACGGCTCCATCGCCGATTACGCCTTCCTGGGAGACCAGGTGCTCGCCCGCGGCCTCCAGGACCGTGTGTCCATGATGAACTACGCCAACGCTGGCGGCGCTGGCGAGGACTCCTCCTCCCAGGTGCCGGAGCACATGTCTTTCTTCTTCGGCTACATGAACAGCAGCCTCGACACGGCGGACAACGCCCAGGTCCGGCGCAACGATTACTACGCTGGCGTCAATCTCATCGCCACGGAGCAGTTCGTCGTCGGCATCGCAGGCAGCATGAGCGATGGCAGCATCAGCGCCCCTCTTGGCCAGGCTGAGGTGGAAGGTTTCGGTGCCATGCTCTACGCCCGCGCTACGTTGTTTGAAGATTGGACGGTCTTCGGCTCGCTCGGCTACTCCAACCAGGACTTCGATCTCACCCGCTCCACGGTCAACGGCACCGCCACCGGCAGCACGGACGCGGCCACTTGGACCGGCGTCATCGGCGTGCAGCACAAAGGCTGGCATTGGGGGGAGGTTTCCATCGCCCCGCGTGTCTCACTGACTTATTCCAAAACGGATGTCGGTGGCTTCAGCGAATCCGGCCCCATCGACGCGCTCAGGCTTGGCGACTGGTCCGCCACACGTTTGGTGGCCGAGGCCGGGGTTTCGGCGCTTTGGAGCACCGAGCTGGCTGGGCGTCCCTTCAGTCTGGAAGGCTCGCTCGCCATCCAGCAGTCGCTGCAAAACAACAAGGATCGCATGCAGGCCGCCATCATCAGCGTGCCCACTGCCAGCTATCCGGTTTCCTTTGCTGAAAGCGCCGATACGCAGGCCGTCGTGCGGGTGAATGCCAGCTACGACATCGCCAAAGCCGTCAGCGTTTACACCGGCTACGAGGGCAGCTTCGGCGGCGAGACTGCGCATCATGTGAAAGCAGGTTTCCGCATCAATTTCTAAGCGGTCACGAATTCTCCCTGGTGTCGCGGTCAGTTGAATCGCCAATCACCAGACTGCGCATCAGGAAGCACTTCGGATCACTTGGTTAGCCACCAGCAGGCGCGATCTTTTCATGGGGGTCGCGCCTGCTTCTCTACCTGGGTGAACGCGCACGTCGTTCACGCTTCACCGCGAGGGGTGGCCTGCTTCGGAGGCCTTCGGGGCTCGTTGGGTGTGCATCGTTAAAGAGCGCTTTTTGTCGTCGCCACCTTGCCTCCCGTCTGCTCTCATGGGAGTGGTTTTCCCATCCAAACGCCGACCATGAAGCCCGACATCCAGATCATCCCGAAGCTGTGGACCACCATTCCTGAAGCTATCCGCAGCCGCGTGGGCCGCGAACCTGGGCCGCAACGCGCCATGCTTGAGGAAGGGCACCTGCTCATCATTCTGCATCAGATCCCAGGCCCAGATGATGCCTCTCGGCGTCCGGCGCTGTTCTGGCGGCAGCCTGACGGCTCTTGGAAG
>CALDGV010000328.1 GCA_937941745.1 uncultured Prosthecobacter sp.
CCTCTCACGGCGCGCGTGCTCGTGAACCGCTTCTGGATGCACCACATGGGCCGCGGCCTCGTGAACACACTCGGTGATTTTGGCAAGCAGGGCGAACTTCCCTCGCATCCTGAGCTGCTCGACTACCTTGCGGATGAATTTGTGAAGGGCGGCTGGAAGCTGAAGCCGCTGCACCGCCTCATCGTGCTCAGCGCCGCCTATCGTCAATCGTCGGTCAACGATGCCTCCCTGCGTGCCGATCCTGAAAACCGCCTCTATGCCCGCTTCAAGCTCCGCCGACTCGATGCCGAGACTCTGCGTGATGCCATGCTCGCCATGACGGGTTCGCTTGTGCAGAGCAGCTATGGTCCGCCCAGCGGCATCGGTCGAGATCCGCAGGGCCGTGTCATCACCGGCATCGACAAGGGCACCATCACGCTCAACAAGGTTGACCCCGCCGGTGAGGCGGATTTTCGCCGTTCGATCTACATTCAGGTCCGCCGCAGCAAGCCGGTGACGGTCCTTGACACCTTCGATGCTCCAGTGATGCAGCCGAACTGCGAGGTGCGCAGCCAGACCACCGTCGCGCCACAGTCGCTCCTGCTCATGAACGACACCTTCGTACTCGAGAGCGCCCGCCGTCTTGCTGACCTTGTCGAAAAAGAAGCTCCGAAAGACCGCCCGAAGCAGCTTCAGCGCATCTGGGGACTGCTCTATGGCAGGTCCGCCAGCGAGGCGGACATCGCCAAGTGCCTGGCCTACCTGGAAGAGCAGACAAAGGCCCTCACGCAGTATCATCACGACATCCAGCACCCCAAAGGCGTCGTGCCCAATCCTCCGCAGGAGGCCATGGCCAGCCTCTGCCAGGTGTTGTGCAGCTCCAACCGCTTCCTTTATATCGAGTGATGCCTACCTCCCGAAGGCCTGGATGAAGGCGACTTCGAGGGCGAGGCCTTCATTCACGTTCGTGTGCAGATGCTGTTCGAGCTGGCGCAGGGCGCGCAGGCGCTTGGTGGTTTCCTCAGGCTGCCATTGGCCCGCCAGTCTGGCGGTGGCGTCACGATATTCCGGCAGGTCCAGATGAACGGCTCCGACCTGCTGGCGTGCCACATCGCCCATCCAGGCGAGCAAAAGATCCATCATGGCATCACGGCGCTGAAGGTAGCGGGCTTCGATCTGTGCGCTGACTTCTTCTTCCCGCTGCTTCAGCCAGGTTCCATCCGTGGTCTGGCCGTAGTGTTCCTGCTCCTTCTCAAACTCCTCCTCCTGCTCTTCTTTGATCTCATCGTAGAGTTCATCGAGCACGGCCTGGAAGTCCGTCTTCAGGCCCAGTGCCGAGCCGATGCTGCCGCTGCTGCGTGAGGCAAGCTGCTGGAGCACGGCGAGCAGCTTTTGCTCATGCTCATCAAACTCCCGGACGCCTGCGGGAGGCATGAGCGGGATCTGGATGACCCTGGAAAGAATCGTCGTCAGCAACTGCTCGGGATGCGTGCTCAGCAGCAGCAGCAGCGTGCGGGCTGGAGGCTCCTCCAGCGTCTTGAGAAAGGCGTTCTGTGCCTGCTGCGTCATGCGCTCGGCATCCACGATGATGCCCAGCTTGTAGCCTCCGGGCGCCGTGGTGCGGTGGATCATGCGTTCGAGGTAGCGGATGGTGCCCACCTCGTCCGCGTCATCCCCCACAGAAATACGGCGGCTTTTGCTCTGAGGCCGGAGGATCACCGCACCTTCCTGGGCCCAGTCATCCAGATGAGCATGGCCGGCAGGGCTTACCAGACCGAGAGCCTGGGCCGCAAAGTCTTCGAGCCTGGCTTCCCGCGGACCGCTGATCAGGTAGGCATGGGCCATCCGGCCGAGCTTTTGCGCACGGCTGAGCAGGGAGAGCGCATGATCGGCTTTATAGGGCATGGCGGCGGTTTTCGATGAGCTTCAAAATCTCGGAGTGAACAGCCTCGGGTGAACGTGCGGCATCCACGATGGCAATGCGCCCAGGCTCGGCGGCAGCAAGGTCGAGGTAGCCCTGGCGCACCTTTTCATAGAAGGCCCTGGGCTGGCTTTCCATGCGGTCCAGCTCCCGCCCGGTGGCATGAATGCGCTGCCAGGCTGTCTCGGTATCGAGATCAAGCAGCACGGTGAGGTGAGGCAGGGTGCCACCAACCGCAAAACCGTTGATCGCGTTCACGGAAGCGATTGGCAGCCCGCGGGCAATGCCCTGATACACCGTCGTGGAGTCCAGGAAGCGGTCGAGAATGACAAAGGCACCTTCAGCGAGCAGGGGGCGCACCTTTTCACGCACCAGTTGAGCCCGGCTGGCAGCAAACAGCAGCAGCTCCGTCTCATGCGTCATGGCATGACCTGAGGGTGAATGCTGCAGCAGATGGCGGATTTCTTCGCCGATCTGGGTGCCTCCAGGCTCCCGCATGACAATCACCTGCCTGCCTGCCGATTCCAGATGCTGCTTCAGCAGGTGGATCTGCGTGGACTTGCCACAACCTTCGGAACCTTCGAAGGAAAGCAGGAAGCCGGGGGCGGTGGAGGTATCTGGCATGGTTCAGGAAACAAGGTCCCAGGGCAGGGGCGCGGCCTTTTTAGCGTTCACGCCGGGGATGTCGAACAAAAGCATGACTGCTCCAGCGCGCATGCAGGTTTTGTCCGGCAGAATCCGGTCCGGAAGGCTGCTTGACCTTCCCAGCAGCTCAGCGCCATTTTCAACCCATGCACATTCCCACCCTGATCGAACGCAAACGCGATGGCGGCGAGCTTTCCGCGGATGAAATCCGGCAGGTGATCCAGGCCTTCACCTCGGGTGAAATGCCGGATTATCAGATGAGCGCGCTGGCCATGGCCATTCTCCTGAAGGGCATGACGACAGCCGAGACGGCTGCCCTGACTGAGGCGATGCTGCTGAGCGGCCGCAGTCTGCAGTGGTCGGGCAGCGCCCCTCTGCGGGTGGACAAGCACAGCACCGGTGGCATCGGCGACAAGACCAGCCTCATCATCGCCCCTTTGCTGGCCTGCGACGGTCTGTGGGTGCCAATGATTTCAGGACGTGGTCTTGGCATCACCGGCGGCACGCTCGACAAGCTCGACTCCATTCCTGGTTTTCGCACCGGCCTTGATGAGGCGGAAATCCATCGTGTGATCGAAAAGATTGGCTGCGTGATGGTAGGCCAGACAGCTGACATCTGCCCGGCGGATAAAAAGCTCTATGCCCTGCGTGATGTCACCGGCACCGTGCCCAGCGTGCCCCTCATCACCGCCAGCATCCTGAGCAAAAAGCTGGCTGAAGGGCTGAACCGCCTCATTCTGGATGTGAAGTACGGCTCCGGAGCCTTCATGAGGACGGAGGCCTCCGCTCGGGAACTGGCCCAGAGCATGGTGCAGACCGGCAACGCTCTGGGTGTGCAGGCCAGCGTGTGCCTCAACCGCATGGATGAGCCTACCGGCGAAGCCGCAGGCAATGCCCTGGAAGTCGCAGAAGCCGTACGCTGTCTCAAAGGCGAGGGGCCGGCTGATCTGGAGGAGATCGTGCTCGACCTCAGTGCCGCCGTTTCAACCTCTTCACGCGATCAGTTGCGCAGCCTGCTGCACTCTGGCGCTGCCTGGCAGAAGTTTCAGGAGATGGTGGCCGAGCAGGGTGGCCAAGTGGAAGCCCTGGAGCGCATGATGGAAGTTCATCGCGCTCCAGTGCAGCACGAGGTGAAGGCCGCACAGACTGGCGTCATCACCCGCATGGATGCCCGGGCCATCGGCCAGGCTGTGCTGGAACTCGGTGCAGGGCGTTCCCGGGCCACGGACAGCATTGATTACGCCGTCGGCTGCGATCAGATCGCCAAGACCGGCCGTCAGGTCCGCTCTGGAGATGTGCTGATCCGCATTCATGCCCGCACCACTTCAGCGGCGCAGGCTGCCGAGGCGATGATCCGCAGTGGCATCACCGTGGAGTGAAGCTCTCTCGTCGGCTATTCTGAAGCGCTCGTCGTAGTTGGCACCCGGCCTTCCTTCAGCGGGTAAAAAAGCTCCGCGGCACGGCGCAGTTCTGCTGATTTGCGGCTTGCTGCATGAAGGACGTTCGGAATGCCTCGGTGCTTCGCTAGCAGGTGGTAGGCGCCCAGGGTCTCGAAGCCTGCGTTCAGGGAGCCGTTCATCGGCAGGTAGCTTTTGCCTGAAACGGCCACCGCTTCCACCATGCCCCAGGGCGTGAAGATTCCCGCCTTTTGCAGCCGCCTCAGCAGGGCATAGGTTTCTGCGGACTTCGTGAGGCTGGCTGACATGAGGACGTAGTGCGGGTGAATCACCTTTTGGTTGGGGAGGTCCACGCCGCCCACGAAGTAGCTGTCGCCATACAGTCCCTCGCCTGCGGAAAGGCCGTAGAGGCCCATCTGCGCCGCAAAGCTGCCCGGCCAGGTCCGCATGATGTAGTCCTTCTGCCGTGTCAGCATCAGTTGTCGTGTGGCCAGCCAGCGCACCTCGTCCAGTGCATCGGGCACATCCGAATCAAAGTCAGGGTAGAAGAGGCTCTGAATCTCTGGGATGAATCCCGTGCCCTGCCAGGCCTGTGCCGGACGCTCCATCTTCCGGTGTGGTGCCTGCTCGTTGACGATGTTCTGCAGCATCATCACCAGGGCCGTCTCCCCTCCCCAGTCCTTCCAGCCATGCTCCAGCAGCGTGCGGCCGTCCTCCTTCAGTCCGTGGCTGATTTCCCCGCCCGGCAGACGCAGCTTGTCGAAGTCGATCTGATCCACGGCGGAAGTGATCTCCACCCGCAGGTCCGGGTCATTCAGCATCTCCGATCCCAGCAGCAGGCTGTGGTAATAGATCGCCGTGTCCACAGTGCTGAATTCCGTGCCCGGGTGGATTTTGTAGCCTGTGGCACCGCGGCGCACAAAGTGCGGAAGCACCCCGTGGGGGCGGTCCAGCCCCTTTACCGCGGCATGGATCTGCTGCAGCGTGGCGCGTGCCTTTTCCGGGCTCACCATGTTCAGCGGCGGCTGGCAGACCAGCGCAGTTGCCAGGGCAAAAAGCCCGGTCGATGCCAGTGATTC
>CALDGV010000329.1 GCA_937941745.1 uncultured Prosthecobacter sp.
GCCCGCTGCAAGAACAGCTTGAAATTGTAATCCCGCTCCGCCCTCTGCCCGGTGACAGCCGGCGCGTGCCGGATGGCGCACTTTCACCACATGAAAAACCTGCCCACTGCTTTTCAGAAAAACGCGCTTTGGACTGCCACCACGGCGGTCTCGCTCACGGTCATTGGGGCACTGGCAGTCGGCTTCATCTACCTGGGCACGCAGGTGCTTGGCTATTTGCAGCCCATTCTGGTTCCTTTTGCGGTGGCCGGTGTGCTGGCCTACCTTTTAGAACCGGGGGTGGCTTGGTTGGAACGCCGGGGCCTGCAGCGGCAGCCGGCCGTGCTGCTTGTGTTCGTGCTGTTCAGCCTTGCGATCGGCGGCCTTGGCTGGTGGATTGTGCCCAAGCTGGCCGAACAAACAGCGAACCTGGCCAAGAAGGTGCCCGGATACAGCGTCAAGGCCCGGACAGCCGTGCTGGACTTCACCAGCCGGGTGGAGGCGGATTACGGGATCTCACTGCTGCCGCATCTGCCTGCGGATTCCGTGCCTGCCGTCCTGCCCGCGGAAGGTGAAAAGCCTTCCGTTCCTGCAGGTGATGAGGCTGCGGCGGCGGATGATGAGCTTGATATTGATTTCAAGGCTCTCCTGACTGGAGACTGGGTGAAGACAACGCTGCCAACGGTCTTGCGGAATGCGGGCAAATTCATCAGCAGCAGTGTCGGGGGCTTTCTGGGAGCCTTCGGATTCATGCTCAGCCTCATCATCGTGCCTCTGTATCTCTACTACTTCCTGATCGAGAGCGCGAAAATCAAGGCGCAGTGGTCGGACTACCTGCCCCTGCGGGCCAGTGCTTTCAAAGATGAGGTCGTTGCCTGCCTGACGGAGATCAACAGCTACCTGATCGCCTTCTTCCGTGGTCAGCTTTTTGTCAGTGTCATCAATGGGCTGGCCACGGGGGCTGGCCTGATGTTGATCGGCTTGGATTTTGGCCTGCTGATCGGGCTGGCACTATGCCTTGCCGGCATCATCCCCTACCTGGGCATTGCCCTCTGCTGGGTTCCGGCGGTGATCATCGGTGCTGTTCAAGGCGGAAGTGCGCTGCTGCCTGCGGATCCCTGGTGGGCGTTGCCGCTGGCGGTCACCATCGTGTTTGCTGTGGTGCAGCAGGTGGACGGTCTTTTCATCACGCCGCGAATTGTGGGTGAGGCTGTGGGCCTGCATCCGATGACGGTGATCGCGAGTGTTCTGGTCTGGGGGCTTTTGCTGGGGGGACTCCTCGGAGCGATCCTGGCCGTGCCCATGACGGCCAGCGTGAAGGTGCTGTTTCAGCGTTACGTGTGGCGGGCGCGGCTCGCCCCCCAGACGGTGGGAGGGGCTCGTCACGGATAGGGTGAACTACGGACTCACTGAGCGCGTGCGTTCCATTCCTCCAGAACCGACTTGGCCCGTATGGCTCCGAGCCTGTCTCCAGCAAGACTGCGCTTTTCGATCAGAGGCAGGATCAGCTGCTGTCCCGACTCCCGGACGCTTTTGATTGCTTCAGAGTGGGCATTTTGAAGGGTTTTCAACTGCTGGCGGTAGATGCCACGCAGTTTCCGCAACGAAGCAGGCAGTTTTAAATCCGCTGTCTCAGGGGGCAGTTCATTCTGCAAGGCTATGCGCTCGATCTCCGCTTTGAAGGCCTGCTGTTCTGTGGGCGAGAGCAGGGCGTAATCCCGCCGCAGTGCGGAGACATAAAGAGTGTCGAGCTTCTGGCGTTCAGTGTCGAGATCCTTCTGGCCTGGTAATGCCTTATCAGGCAGCCTGTTTCTCAATGCGGCCAGTTCGGGGTCATGACTGGCAAGTTCAGGCATCTGGCTGGCGGCGGTTTTGGAAAGGGTGTGATCACTGACCAAGGTGCTCCAACGCGGCAGGCGCCAGACAAGCAGATGGTAGTCACCCTGCTGCTTTTTAGGATCCTTGAACCGGGTGCTCATCACGGCCCAGCGTTCATCTTTGGAAAGGGCGCAATCGGTGACTGGCTCGGGAGTCGTTGCACGCCAGACTTCCGCGCCTCCATCCACTTCTTGTACCCGCAGCGTGCTGTCGCTCCAGGACGACAACAGGAGCCTTCCGCCATCCACCACCTCGGCCGAAAGCAGTTGGATGCCATCCCGCGGAATCGTCGGCAGGGTCAGGTGCGTCTTGAATTCGGTCAAGCTCACCAGGTGAGGGTGGTTGGAAATCATCATCACCGTGGAGGCACCTCGGCGTCCCAGTGACCGGGTCACATAACCCAGCTCCTGAAGTGGAAGACTGGAGAGTTGCGCCGTCCGGGCATCGAATCGCGACCACTGGACTTGATAACTGCCTGTGGACGTTTTTTTGGAAGCACTCAAAAGGACGCTGGTGCCTTCTGGCGTGGAGATCATGCAGTAGTTCCTGCCCACATAGTCTGAGACCACCTTCAGCGGGCTGCCAGGCTGCCAGTGAAAGAGGTTGGGGGCACCCTCATCGTCAGAGCCGCACAGCATCACGCCAAGGTCGTCCTTGAGCAAAACGGCGTTCAAGAGTTTCGCTGTCGGGTAAGTCGCTGAGTGCAGCACCTTGCCTGTGGCCAGCTCGATCATCGCCACTTTGTCGCTGGTGTAACTGAGTACGAGGGCCTGGTTTTCGTCGGCGCTGACCTGCAGCAGATTGAGCGCGTCGAGTCCCGGTTGAGCGCTGAAAAGCTCTTTCTGTTCGGCGAGATCCCAGACTCGGAGGGTGCCATCCATGCCGACACTGGCGGCTCGCCGCTGATCGGAGAAGAGATGCACATCATAGCAGGGGCTGCGATGTCCCTGCAGCTGCGCGATTTGAGCGGGCTCTCCATCCAGAACGGCCCAAGGAGCGAGCGGTGCGACTGCCGCAGGTGCCACAGCTTTTTCAGGAGCCATGCTGGACGGCGCAGCCACATTTGCTGGCGGAGCCGCCACCGCAGGTTTTGTGGGAGGTGCAACCGGAGCTGGGCTGGGCGGTGCAGTCTGAGGTGCCACGACCTTGGGTGGCTCTAGCCGAGGCTTGGCAGAAACTGACACGACGGCTGGCGGTTTCTCATTCACCTCAGGCTTTGGCTTGTTGCGGAAAATCGCCCAGCCAAAGCCTGCGAGGAGAATGGCGCAGGCAGCGCCCCAGCCCAGGGGGGCAAGCTGTTGTCGCCACCGGATGAAAGGTGAAGGACGGTAGCTGCTGCCAGCGGAAGGTGGTTCCGCCGAGATCTGCGGTGCATGCACGGCTTTCGGCGCTGCCGCCGCGGGTTTCTGCAGGGCTGTTTCAGCGGTGGCGGTGAGCAGGGCCACCTTTACCTCGACGGCCTTCTGGTAGCGCTCATCAGGTTCACTCTTCAGGCATTTGGCAATGATGCTGGCGAAGCCCGGTGGCAGTTGTTCGCTGGCGTCCTTTCCCGCGGCGGTCGGCGTCTGGCCGGTGAGCATTTCATGGATCACCACGCCCAGGGCGTAGATGTCCGCCCGATGGTCGACTTTGGAACCGAGAATCAGTCGCTCCGGCGCGGTGTAGTCGGGCGTTCCATACTCAACCTCCTCGATGTTCGACTGCGTGGTCAAATCTCTGGCGAGACCGAAATCCGCCACCTTCACCTTCCAGTCATTGGTGATGAGGATGTTCGCGGGCTTGATGTCACGATGAGCCACTCCGCGGTCATGAGCGAATTGCAGGGCATCACAGAGCTGCGCAATCACTTCCCGGGCACGTTCCCGGGTGATCTCGCCACCCCGGGTGCGACGATGCAGGTCGCAGCCCTCAATGTATTCCATGACAAGGAAAAGGTGCCGTGCGTAGGTCTGCCCGAAGTCAAATACGGCCACAATGTGCGGATGAACCAGCTTGGCCATGGCCCGTGCCTCTTTGATGAATCGCTGAACGTCCTCCGGATTCTGGGAGGACTCCGCCGGCAGCACTTTGATCGCCACCCAGCGGTCGAGAGAGATCTGACGTGCTTTGTACACAGCTCCCATGCCGCCAATTCCGATGATCTCGTGAATCTCGTATTGTGGCAGCAGCGCAGCCAGTTCCGCCTGTGTCGGATACACCGGCTCCGCAGCCTGGGAAGGCTGCTCTGCTGAAGGACTGGATGCGCCGTCGGACATTCGGGAGGACAATAACTGGGAAAGAGCCTCAAGTTACAGGGAGAGGCAGCTTTCGGGCCAGCGCAAAGCACGAAAGAGGGAGCGATGCCTCGGCCTTGATATTTCTGTCCTGGCCGTGCCCGTCTGCCCTATTTCGGGCGAATCTGGCGCATGAGCCGGTGCAGGACGCCATTCACGAAAGCGCCGGATTCGGCTCCGCCGAGGCTTTTGGCGACCTCAATGGCTTCGTTCAGGATCACGGGAGCCGGCACATCAGGCACATGCATGAGTTCATGTACTGCCACCCGGAGGATGTTCCGGTCCACGGCGGCCAGCCTCTCCAGGCGGAAGTTTTCGACGACCGGGGCGATGGCGGCATCGATTTCGGTCAGATGGGCCAGCACGCCGCGGATGAGCTCCTCGGCATAGGCGCGGACGCTGGGCTTGGCACTGTGGATCTCCCAGAAAGCGGCCTGCTCTTCAGCGCTGTGCTCGCCATGAAGCTCATGAGCAAAAAGGAATTGGACGGCGGTTTCACGTCCTTCACGTCTTTTTCCCATGGTCTCAGGCGTCCTCCAGTGCGGGGTTTCCAGCAAAGCTCGCCCGCATTTTGCGGAAGAGGCTGATCATGTTCACCGCAGTCTGGGCGGCTTCGGTGCCACGGTTGATCGTCACGCCGAGGCATCGTTCCTCTGCCTGCTCCTCACTGTTCACGAGCAGCACTTCGTGAATCACCGGAGTGACGTGCCGCACCGCCATCTGCTGCAGGGCATCCGTCACAGAGGCTCCCACCAGGTCGGCATGCTCGGTGGAGCCGCGAATGATGACGCCAAAGGCGATCAGGACATCCGGCTTGGTGCTCTTGAGGACGAGCTCCGAGCACACGGGGATTTCAAAGGCTCCGGGCACACGGTAAACCGTCAGCGCGGCGTTGGGTGCCAGCGTTTCCAGTTCCTCACGGGCGGCATCAAGAAGGCCTTGAACGAACTGGTTGTTGTAGAGCGATGCCACGATGGCGATCGACACCGGCTCTTGGACCGGGCGGGGGCGGGAAGGGGAGTGTTGAGACATGGGGGGATGCTTTGGGGCTTCTCAGTTCACCGTTTTCCGTTCATCAGGCAGGGAAGGGTGAGCGGGGAGCCAGAGTTGAATCACAACTTGTGACCCAGCTTCTTTTTCTTGGTTTCGAGGTACTTTTTGTTGTGCGGGTTGGGCTCTGAAATGATGGGCACCTGCTCCACGATCTCCAGCCTGTGGCCGTCGAGGCCCACAATCTTGCGCGGGTTGTTCGTGATGAGGCGGATTTTCCGCACGCCGAGGTCATGGATGATCTGGGCACCGATGCCGTAGTCACGCAGATCCATGCCAAAGCCGAGCTTCAAGTTGGCTTCCACCGTATCGAGCCCCTGCTCCTGGAGCTTGTAAGCCTGGATTTTGCCGTGCAGTCCGATGCCGCGGCCTTCGTGTCCGCGCATGTAAACGATCACGCCCTGGCCAGCCTCGGCCACTCTGCGCATGGCGGCGTGCAGCTGGCTTCCGCAGTCACAGCGGCGGGAGGTGAAGATGTCGCCCGTCAGGCATTCACTGTGCACACGCACGAGAACGGGCTTTTTGCCGTCGATCTGGCCCATGACCAGGGCCACATGATGCACGCCGTCGAGGCTGCTGCGGTAGAGGTGCAGCTTGAAGTCGCCAAAGTCGGTGGGCATGTCCACCACCTCCAGTTTCTCCACCAGCTTCTCGCTGCGGCGGCGGTACTCGATCAGGTCGGCGATGGAGCAGATCTTGAGCTTGTGCTTTCTGGCGAACTTCTTGAGGTCCGGCATCCTTGCCATGGTGCCGTCTGGATTCATGATTTCGATCAGCACACCGGCTTCGCGCAGGCCGGCCAGGCGGCAGAGGTCAACGGCGGCCTCCGTATGACC
>CALDGV010000330.1 GCA_937941745.1 uncultured Prosthecobacter sp.
GAGCAATCTGGCGCTGGACCGCCTGACAAACGAGAAGGACAACCTTCTGGAAAGCATCTGGGACAAGGAGTGGCGCGACAACATCACCTCTGCGGCGATCGAGCGCGTGAAGGCGAAGGTCTCGCCGCGGCAGTTTCAGATCTTTGACTGCTATGTGATGAAGGGCTGGGGCGTGAAGAAGACTTCGGAAGCGCTGGGCATCAATGCGGCGCAGGTGTACCTGGCGAAGCACCGGGTGGGCGCGCTGGTGAAGAAGGAAGTGCAGGCGCTGGAAGGACAGATGCTCTAAGCTGACGGAGGAACGGGTGCGGGTCAGTGAAGGATCTGTACTTCATCCCCAACCTTGCAGAGGCTGAAGAATTTCTGCGCCTTGTCATACGGCAGGCGGATGCAGCCGTGCGAAGCTGGGCGGCCGGTGACGTAGCCGCTGTGCAGGCCGATGGCGCTGCAGTTGAGCCGCATGAAGAAGGGCATGGCCACATGATAAAGGGTGGAGGTCCAGGAGCGGTGCTTGTCGGTGATGACATAACGGCCCGCGGGGGTGTTGTAACCTTCGCGACCGGTGGAGACAGGACAGGTGTCGATGATTTTTCCTTCCTGGGTGAGCCAGGCACGCTGGCGGGTGAGATCGACGGTGATGAGCATTTCGGGCTCGGATTCCGGCTGGCGGCCCAGGATGATGCGCATGAGGAACAGATAGCCCTGCGTGGCGGCAAAATTGATGGGGTAACGGTGATGGCGTGTGGTGCAGCGGGCGGGACTGGCGCCCCAGCGCAGGAGTTCAGCCGCGCCCTCGACATCGCCACGCGCGGCGCAGGCAATGAGCGGAGTGACGCCGCGATCGTTTTCCAGGGCATGGCGGAGATCCTTGATGGTGACGCGGGCGAGAAGATCGCGGGTGACGGGAGCCTGAAAGCGGGCGTTGGGATCGGCACCGGCGGCGAGCAGGGCGCGGTAGATGTCCGCCCCACGGCGCAGGGAGGCGAGCTGAAGGGGCGGCTGCTTTTCCAGACCGGGCTGACGCCAGTCTGCCCCGGCGTGGAGCAGGGCGCGAACGCTGCCCACGGCCCCGAGACGAACGGCGAGGCAGAGCAAGGTATCGCCTGCGGGAGTCAGCTCGCCCACATCAGCGCCACGGGCGGCGAGTTCGCTGATCCATTCCTCATCATCGAGCATCACGGCATATTGCAGCAGGGGCGCAAGACCCAGCTCCGGCACATGGATGCGGAAGTAGGAGGCCACCTCATCACGCAGCGGGGTCCAGACCCATTCACGCGGCTCGCGATGGTCAGGCGCGGGGGCTTTTTGAACCTGCCGTGGAGCCTCACGAGGCGGGGGTGATGGCGCAGGAGGCGGCAGTGCGGGGCCAGGGATCTGCACTGGTGCAGAAGGCTTCACCGTGGCCAACGGCTGCGGAGGTGCTGCGGCGGGCGCTGTCTGCGCCTGTGCGGCATGATGCTCATAGAAGAGGATGCAGACCAGGAGCGCCATCAGCAGGCTGAGCGCCATCAACGTGCCGTAAAGAACGGGCAGGATGGCAGCGAGGAGCCGCTGAAATCGGGTGGATCGGGAAGGCATCGGGAAACGATGAAGGGTCGAGGATTCAGCCGGACCGGGCGATGTTGCCCGCAGGCAGGTTTTTTGCCAGTTTTCATTCTGATTCTGGGTTCTTCTCGCCACGTTTCGCAAGACAGCGCCCGTCCTCCTGCCTATCTCCCAGCCACCATGAAGCCCACCGACATCCGCATCACTTCCGCCCACGTCCACTTTCTGCCGGTCACCATGCGGGTGCCTTTGAAGTTCGGCCCGGAGACAGTCACCAGCGCCGTGTGCCTGCGGGTGGAGGTGGAGGTGCAGAACCGCAGCGGCCAGAGCGCGCGTGGCTGGGGCGAAACGCCGTTGAGCGTCTCCTGGGTCTGGCCGAGCACGCTGAGCGTGAGCGAGCGCACGCAGCGCATGAAGGATTTCTCCGTCCGGCTGGCGCAGGTGCTGGTGGAGGCCGGACTGGAAGGTCATCCGATGGAAATCGGCGCGGACTTCATCCACGGGCCTCTGGCAGCGACGCTAAAAGCCGCCAACACCGAGGCCGGCGGCCCGGAAATGCCCTATCTGGGATCGCTCGTGGCCTTCAGCGCCTTTGACATCGCCATCCATGACGCCTTCGGCAACCTTCTGGGCCTCGACACTTACGAAACGTATGGCCCGGAGTTCATGTCGCGCGACCTCAGCGCCTTCCTTGAGCCGGAAGCAGGCAGCGGCATCGACTTCCGCGGCCGGTATCCGCAGGACTATCTGGTCCGTCAGGCCCCCAAGACCCTGCCTGTCTGGCATCTGGTCGGCGGTGTGGATGCCCTGGAGGCCTGCGACCTGACCGGCAGCGAGCCGAAGGACGAACATCCGGTGCTGCTGGCCGACTGGATCCAGCGCGATGGCCTGAAATGCCTGAAGGTGAAGCTGCGCGGCACCGATGCCGCCTGGGACTATGAGCGGATGGTGCGTGTGGGCCGCATCGGACTGGCGAACGGCGTGCGCTGGCTGAGCGCCGACTTCAACTGCACCGTGCAGGATCCGGCCTATGTGAACGCCATCACCGACCGCCTGCTGGCGGATGAACCGGAGATCTATGCCCGCACGCTGTATGTGGAGCAGCCCTTCCCCTACGACCTGGAAGCCCACATGATCGATGTGCGCAGCGTCTCGGCGCGGAAGCCTTTGTTCCTGGATGAAAGCGCCCATGACTGGGAGTTTGTCCGCCTCGGCCGCAGGCTGGGATGGAGCGGTGTGGCGCTGAAGACCTGCAAGACGCAGACCGGCGCGCTGCTGAGCCTCTGCTGGGCCAAGGCCCACGGCATGCCTCTGATGGTGCAGGACCTGACCAATCCGATGCTGGCCATGATCCCGCATGTGCGGCTCGCTGCCCATGCGGGCACGATCCAGGGCGTGGAGTGCAATGCCATGCAGTTTTATCCCGATGCCTCCGTGATCGAGGAGCGCGTGCATCCCGGCCTCTACCGCCGCCGTGGCGGCGTGGTGGATCTCAGCACCCTGGGCGGCAGCGGCTTTGGCTACCGCGTGGATGAAATCGCCCGCCCACTGTGAGCACGCCTGCCACCAGGAACTGACAAAGGCATTGACCACGGGGCTTCTGCTCCACATCAACTAGGCTTCCGCATTTCCCGCCGCCATGCCCGTCGGCACCGCCATCACCGCCATCCTTTCCTTCGCCCTGGCCATCCTTTTCATCAAGGTGGCTGGAGACACGAAGCTGTACCGCCTTTGGTGGATGGACCTGCTCGGCGTGCTGGATGTGGACACGGACCGCACCGCCCGCAAAGCCCAGGAACGCCAGATGGCACGCATGTGCTACCTGATCTTCTTCCTCCTGCTGGCCCTGAGCCTGAGCTGCATCTACTGGACGCTGGACAGCATCCGCGAAATCCGCCGCGAGAAGACGGCCATGGAGCGTGAGATCAAGATGAGCCGCGACGAAATCGAAGGCGTGCGGCGCAAGCTGGATGTCCGTGTCATCGAGTGACCGCCTGCGGCTCCGCGGCGGCCTACTGGAGGCTGCTCTGGAAGGTTCCAGGGGCCTGGCCCAGCCTCGCGAGAGCCTCGCCCACGAGATAAAGTGAGCCACAGATCAGGCGGCGGTGCCTGGCAGGCACCTCCAGTGCTGAAGCCAGGTCCTCCGTGACGCGGACAGGAACCTTGGGAGCATCGAAGTGCGTGAGGAACTGGCGAAGCTGTTCCGGCGCTGTGGCGCGCGATGAGGCGAAGGCGGTGAACGTCCACGAAGCGGCGATGGTGCTGAGCGCCTCCATCACGCCGGGAACATCCTTGTCCTTGGCTGCGGCAAAGATGATGTCGGCACGCTCGCCAGGGAACTCCTGCTGCCAAGTGCCAGCCAGCACCATGGCCGCCTCCACATTGTGTGCGCCATCCAGGATGACCGCGCCATTTTGCAGAGACTGAAAACGGCCCGGCCACTGGACCTGGGAAAGAGCCTTCTCCAGAACCACGGCAGGAAGGCGCACCCCAGCCTCGCGCACGGCCTCCAAGGCTAGCGCGGCATTCCAGGCCTGATGCGGTCCGCAGAGGCCTAGACGGACTTCGGTCAAAGGCTCCTCCACCAAGACGAGCGGTGATTTCTGCGCCTTGGCGGTTCTTTCGATCACGGCCAGGGCCGATGGGTCCTGGAAGCCGGTGACCACCGGCACGCCGGGCTTGATGATGCCGGCCTTCTCCGCCGCAATCTTGGGCAGGGAGTCCCCCAGCTGCTCCATGTGATCGTAGCCGATCCGGGTGATCACGCTCACCTCGGGCGTGATGGCGTTGGTAGCGTCAAGACGGCCTCCCAGGCCGGTTTCCAGAACCACCCACTCCAGACCACGCTGGCGGAACCAGTCGAGCGCCAGCGCCAGGGTGATTTCAAAGAAGGTGGGATGCGCTTCCCAACCAGCGATGCGTTCACGAATCTGCTTCAGCCCCTGCTCGATCTCCTCGTCCGTGATTTCACGCTCGGCATCACGGATGCGCTCGTTGAAACGAACCAGATGCGGTGAAGTGAAAAGGCCTGCATTGATGCCCGCCGCCTGGAACATCGCATGCATGAAGGCGCAGGTGCTGCCCTTGCCGTTGGTGCCGGCCACGTGGATGAACTTCATCCCCTGCCCTGGCAGTTGCAGCGCATCGAGCAGTCGATGCACGTTTTCCAGCCCCAGCTTGATGCCGAAAAGCTGGGTGGAATAGAGCCAGGTCAGTTCTGGAGACATGCGATGGGAGGGTGAAACCCGCCCGGCAGGCGGGCGGAGCTTCCAGTGATGGAGATCAAGGCATCCAGAGGGGGTTCAAGCCACGAGCGTCTGCTCGCGGGCAGGACCCACGCCCAGAAGGCTGATGCGGGCGCCGGTCAGCTCCTCGACACGCTTCAGGTAGGCCTTGGCCAGCGGCGGCAGGTCGGCGAAGCTTGTGATGCCGCTGAGATCCTGCTTCCAGCCCTGGTGGGTTTCATACACAGGCTCGCAGGCCTCGATGTCCTCGATGGTGCTCGGCGGATACTGCAGCGTTTCGCCACGCAGCTTGTAGGCGGTGCAGATCTGCACTTCGTCGAGGCCATCAAGACCGTCGAGGTTGGTGATGGCGAGTTCATCGGCACCATTGAGCATGACGGCATAGCGCAGCAGCACGGCATCCAGCCAGCCGCAGCGGCGGGCACGGCCGGTGGTGGCCCCAAACTCGCGGCCCATGTTGTGCAGCATGTCGCCGATGGCGTCGTTCTCCGTGACGAAAG
>CALDGV010000331.1 GCA_937941745.1 uncultured Prosthecobacter sp.
ACCCTTGCTGATTACACCAAGCCATGAGTGACAACGAGGCCATGACTAAACTTCTGGAGGGCATCAAAGCAACGGACCGCCTGCTTGGCCGCGCTGAACGCATCGGCAGCGTGGTGAAGTGGCTCTTGGGCGGTGCCGTTCTGTGCGTGCTTTGGGTTGCTCGCGTGGAGTGGGGCCATCAGGACCACGAAAACCGCATTGCCGTTGTCGAAGCCGACTCAAAGGCCATCACGCGAGACGTGGACCGCATGAAGGGCTCACTTGGAATCACCAAGTCCACGCCACCCAAGAGCACGCCACCACCGCCAGCCTACGTCTGGAAACCCGAGGACGAATGCACCGAGGAGGAACAGGCCACTCACTGAGTTTCGGGCTGAAAAGGCCCGCCCAACAACACACACCGCACCCCATGAAACCTCTGATTATCTCCCTCGTCTCCACGAATGGCGGCTGGATTACCCGGCAGCTTCTCAAATACGCCTCTTACGGCTCCGGCTCCCTGGCCGTCTGGCTGGCTGATAAGGGCGTTGGCGAGGATCACACCAAAGCCATTACTGCCGGCGTCGTTGCCGTTGCGGCTGCTGCCATCGAACAAGGCCTGTCCTTCGTGGCACGCAAATACGCCGTGAAGCAATGAGCCTCACCGCCTCCATCGCCGCCGCTTTCCAAGCCATCGCCGCCGCTTTTAGCGCGGTGCCCTGGCTGGCGGCATGGATGGCGAACCGCGATCTTGAACGCCTGAAACGCCGCATCATTCACCATGAAAGCCGCAACACTGTTTCTGATAAGCGCCTTGCTGACGAACTGCGCCTTTTTCTCCCGACGCGCCAGCGACTCAATGACGCTCTACTCGCCGCCCTTCCTGAAGATCCCCGCAGGAACAGTGATTCAAACATCCCAAGGGCGATACCAGTCGCAGACTGACGAGGTTTGGCATTCCGACGCCGAATATCAGCGCCGTGTGCGCGAGGCTCTGCGCCCCTGATTCACAACTCTCCTCCCCTGAACCGCCATGCTCCCACCCTCCACTCCGAAAGCGAATTTGGATCGAGTCACCAAGGCCATCAAGGCTGCCAAGCTCACCGACCCCGTGGTTCTGGTGGGAGTGCGCGGCTACTACCGGGACACGATGGGCAAAGCTGGAGAGAATGACCGTGGCCTTTATGATGACGCTCTCTTCATCGTCTCACCGGCCCACTTTTCGGCCTGGAACGCAAACACCGATCCGAGCGTTCACCGGCCCGGCATCGCCTCGCTGATTCCTGGCATCCATCGTTACAGGCGCGGCAATCACGGCATTTCACGCCCTGGCGGCGGCTACCCGGCATTTCGTCCAGCGACTCCTGACGAACAGTTGCCCGTGACTCGCGACGGCATGGCGAATCCCCGCCCAGGCATCGCGATCAACATTCATCGCGGAGGCCGAACGACGACGAGCAGCGAAGGCTGCCAGACTGTCCCGCCCTTGCAATGGGACGCGTTCTATGCTGCCCTCTCGGGTGAAATGAAGCGGCACAAGGTCACTACTTTCCCCTACCTTCTTCTGACCGTTGACCAGTTTCCGGCATGACTGAGGGGGAAAGGCTGATTCGTGACTTCGCGAACAACATCGCGCAGCCGTGCAAGCGTCACAAGCTCATGCCCAGGCTCAACTTTGACGGCATCTGGAGCATCGAATGCGAGAAAGGATGCTCCTACTACACGCAGGATTTGCGCCCGCATGACATCATTGTTCGCTATCGAGCTACCCCCTTGTAACAAGTCGGGGGTGTAAAGTGTTGCACATTGTATAAAAGGGCTCGGACAGTCCACGCATGGACCAAACCACGCCCGGAGGCGCACAGCCCCAAACGTCACCAGCAACCCCGCCGTCTAACCAAATCCCCCAGGCCAACGAGCCGGGCAAGACGGCATCGCCACCACCAACCGAGGTCAAAAAGCCGGAAGAGATCCTTCAAGAGGCCAATCTGTCCACCATGACAGAATCCCAGCTTGCCGACTTGGAAAGCGGCGATCCGGCACGCATCGCGACAGCCCTTGGAGTGCAGCCGCCCCCCAAAAGCACCGAGGAGGGAAATCCTGCCCCTGGCGGCAATGAAGATCACGGCCCGGAGCGAATCAGCCTCAAGGCACTCCCGAATAAAGAAACCCGCGTCAAACTGGCGGATGCCGTGGCATCCTTCCGCAACGGCGAGTTCTCCTCCATCGAAGAGGCGCTTGCGGCAAAGTTCAACATCAAGCCTGCCGCTGCCAATCCGGAACCATCCGGTAATGATGGCAAGCAGCCCGCCGAGAATACTCCTCCGGCCAAGTCGGAAAATCAGGAGTTCACCACGCCCGAGGTCACTCAGCTTGAATCGCGCCTTGCTGAACTGCAGAAGGAGAAGGACGCCGCCAAGGCCGTCTATGACTACGACAAGGCCGACGAAATCAGCGAGCAGATCACGGAGGTAAAGCTGGAGCTTCGCGATGCCAAGAAGGCCGCCGAGGCTCAAAAGGGAGCCATTGCACAGTTCCAGGCCGCCGAGGAGGAATCCCGCGCCCGCGTGATGGCCGCCTATGGCGAGCATCTGACCGATCCTGACAGTGAGTTCAATGAACAGCTTGATGTCGAAATTACTCTTGCCGAACGCAAGAATGACCCCATTTTGCAGAAACCTGACTGGCCCGAGAAAATCGCCGCGAAGGTTGCAAAGCGACTCAACCTCACCGGAGGCGGCATCAAAGCCGATCCGAGGAATCAAGAGCCGCACCAAACCGAAGAGCCTGACATTCCGCCGCAACCGCGTCGTGACATTCGTGCTCCCGGTTCTCCGATCTCCGGAGGAGCCAATTCCTCTGCTCTGACGCCTACCACGGCGCTTGCGGAACTGGAAAAGCTCTCACCGGCCGAACGGGAAAAAGTCCTGAGCTTGCTGCCTTAGCCCGAATCTACGCGGCGGCGCATATCGGGAACCATCCGCAACCATCACAAACCATTTAGAATCCCCGAAAGGATACCATTATGCCCTCTCTTGCCTCTGGCACCTACGCGGCAGACGCCCGCGTTCAGCAGTTGGCTGACGCTCTCAGCCAAGATCCCAGCCTTGTCGCAAAGGTCTGGAACAAGCAGCTCCGTGAAGGAGCGCAACAGGTGGACGACTTCGCAGCCTTTGAAGGCTCCGAGAAGTCGGACGCTCCCTTTGTCGTGAAGAACGATCTCCAGGGCATCGGCGCTGGCGATACCGTCCTGTTCACGGTCATGTCTCAGCCTCGCGGCCCCGGCGCTCGCGGTGAAGTCCAACTCACCGGCAACACGTCCGTGGTGAACTGGAAAACCTACGGGTGCAAAGTGGACTACTGGCGCGATGCGTTCGAGTGGACCGACAAGCAGGCTCGTTTCATGGCCGTCGGCGGCTCCATCAAGTCTGCCGTCCTTTCTGCGCTCAAGGCCAAACTTGGCCGCAAGCGCATGAACGACATGAAGATGGCGCTCAAGCTCCTCGGCTCCGGCAACACCATCTACCCCAACGGGAAGAAGAGCTTCGCGGCTCTCACCGGCCTGGATACGATGAGCCCGGCGCTCCTCACCAACGCCAAGCCTCAGTGGCAGCGCCTCGGTGGTGTCCCGTTCAAAATCGGCTACAACAAGCACCGCAGCCCGGTCTATTCCTGCATGGCCTACATCCCTGATGTCGCCATGACCAGCATCCGCATGAGCCCGGCCTATGAGAACGCCCTTCTCAATGCCGCCAGCCAAGGCGACAACAACCCGCTGTTCTCCGGCCGCCTCCTTGACTGGAATGGCATCGGCTTGTTCGAGCACATCGCGGTTGATGCTGAGTATGACGTGCTGGGCGACCCTCTCGCTCCTCGCGCCACTCTTGGCACCGGCTTTGGCGTGGATTCGGCTGCAGGTGACTGCAAACTGATCTCCGACAGCAGCGACACCAAGACACGCTTCTTCGAGTTCTTCGGCGGCTATGCTTACGAGTTCTGGGCAGGTCAGGCGAGCGACTCCGCCTGGACGGCCTTCTATTCGGCCATCACGTCCGCCACTTACTATGCGTGGATTGTGAACCCGGATGGCAGCGTCGGCTTTGTGTCTTACGTCGGCAGTGGCAACAACGGCAATCAGATCACCGTCACGGCGATCTTGAACCCGGACAACACCAATGACGCATCCGGTAAGGGCACCGACACTCTCGGCAGCTTTGTGGCAACTGGCGATTCCTGGGGCTTGAACACCGCAGGCAACGCCTACACCCGCGCTGCCGGTGGCACCGGAGCAACCTCGAACTGCTCGCCTGACTTCACTTGGACCTCCGAGTTCGATGCAGGTGCCTACATCATTCCGTGCAACGCCAAGGGCGCGGTTGACATGAGTTCCCTGTTCCTGGGCAAAGGCGCGGCCGTTCGTGCGTATGTCGGTTCTGACGAACTGATCTACCAGGAGCGCGACTATGGCTTTGTCCATGGCGGTGGTTACAAAACCATCTTCGGCCAGACGCCTTGCGTCCGCACCGATTCCAAGACGCACGGTTACGCGCTCCTGCGCCATGCCGGTCAGCATCCTGGCCTCGAAGTGCCTTCGCTCAACGAATGAGCCTGACGCTCCCACGGAGAGCCCCGCCCCATCGGCGGGGCTCTCTCCCCTTTCTCAACTCTCAATAACTTCTCTATGAGCCAGCCCGCCCCCGCCACGTCCAAGCCCGTCATTCTTCCTCCCCGCGTCAATTCGCCCATCCTGGCGAAGTTCCAAAAGCCGGGCGAGCCTGTCATTGTGGTCAAAATTGCTGACCTGGGCATGACATCGGACTTCGACATGCAGGTGGGCAATCGCTCCTACCTTTTCCGCTGGGATTCCCGCAAAGGCGGCCACATCCTGCGCGTCCCCCATGGCATCTGGCATCAGAACAAAGAGCAGGTTGCCAACGAAATCATGTATCAGCGCAAAATGCGCTACCCGGTCATTGTGACCGTGGAGCTTCCAGCCGTTGAAGCTCTTCCCATTTCCACAACCCAGGGTGGAGAAGCGGCATCTCGCCAGCCTCATACGTTGGAGAACGAGGGTTCAAATCCCTCCCCTGGAACCATCGTCCTGCCTCCTTCCAATGAAGCCCCGTTTGCGGACGGTGCCGACAAGGTGAAGAAGCCCAAGGATGAGCAGACCGAAGGCAACAAAGAGCCTGAGCCTCCGAAAGTCCTCATGTATGGCGAAATGCCCCTTCACGCCGCCGTTGCGGAACTGGTGAAGGAAAGCGCCATTCGAGTGAAGGCCATTGCTCACCAGCTTGATGTGCCGGAGGATGACATCCGCGCCGCCCTCAAAGCCCCTGAATCCACGGCAGAAGTTGCCAACGCTGGATGGGTTCGCATCAAGGGCGCAACTTCCACCGAAGGGGGCGAAGAGTAAGCCATGAACACAGTTCGCGACGTGGTGGAAAGCCTCTACGGTTACTTGACCGCAGAGCAACGGACCATTCCGCACGTCGCGACTGATTGGCAAGATCCCCTGCCCTACGCGCTCCTGGCGATCA
>CALDGV010000332.1 GCA_937941745.1 uncultured Prosthecobacter sp.
GGAGGACCTGCGCTCCCCGTGCACGGAGGAGATCGCGGTCTTCCGTGCCTTTGCGCGGGAGGTTGGGCGAGGGAAGGACGGCTTTGTGGTGCTCGACACCGCCCCCACGGGTCATACGCTGCTGCTGCTGGATGCCAGCGAGGCCTACCATCGAGAACTGCAGCGTCAGGCGCGCAGTTCCCAGCCAGAGGAGGTCCTGCATCTCCTGGAGCGGCTGAGAGATCCGGATTTTACCCGCATTCTTCTGGTCGCACTTCCTGAGGCCACGCCTGTTCACGAGGCC
The DNA here is from genome assembly GCA_937941745.1 of uncultured Prosthecobacter sp. Classification (GTDB taxonomy): domain Bacteria; phylum Verrucomicrobiota; class Verrucomicrobiia; order Verrucomicrobiales; family Verrucomicrobiaceae; genus Prosthecobacter. The sequence goes on from CALDGV010000332.1 coordinate 284, forward strand.
GCCATGCTTCAGGAGGACCTGCGCCGTGCGCGCATCGAGCCTTTTGCCTGGGTCATCAATCAGAGCCTGCTGCACAGCGGATCGGCCGATCCGCTGCTGCGCCGCCGGGAGCAGTCGGAGCATCACTATCTGGACGAAGTGGCTCATGTGCTGGCCCACCAGACGGCCTGGCTGCCCTGGCAGCCCGAGGAGCCCATCGGCGCCGGGGCGCTTTCCCGCCTGGCCCATTCCCAGATTCCTGTTTCCACCCTCATCCCATGAAACCTACGCTTCTCATTCTCTGCACGGGCAACTCCTGCCGTTCCCACCTTGCCGAAGGCATTTTGCGCCGGGCGCTCGGGGAGGGTTATGAGGTCGCCAGTGCAGGTTCGAAACCTGCCGGCTATGTGCACCCGCTGGCCATCAAGGCGATGGCCGAGATCGGCATCGACATCAGCGGTCACCGCAGCAAGCACCTCGACGAGTTTTTGAATCAGGACGTGGAGACCGTCATTACTGTCTGTGGCAATGCCGATCAGGCCTGCCCGATGTTTCCCGGCCAGGTGAACCGGCATCACTGGGGCTTCGACGATCCCGCCCATGCTACCGGCACGGAGGAGGAGCAGATGCAGGTCTTCCGTCGCGTGCGCGATGAGATCCGCCGTGTGTTTGAAGCCTATGCCGCCGGCCGTTTGGATGAGGCGAAGCGCTGAAGATCCGGAGCTGGCACTAAATCTGCCTGCGAAAGGCCAGATAATCCTGCTTCCTGCGATGCAGCCAGCTTCTCATGGCGTATGCTGAAGGCCCTTTGATGCCGTCTTCCCCTGTTTTGATCTGCCTTCTGGCCTCCGCCCTGTTGCCCGCCTCTGCCGCCACGCTGGATGCGGTGACTCAGTCCCTGGAGAAGGAACTGCTCCCTCTGCTGGAGCAGCGCTGCATGGACTGCCACGATGCGGAGATGAAGAAGGGAGAGGTGAGCTTTGAGTTTCTGCGCCAGCCCGGTGCAGAACGGCACGACATCCGGCTCTGGGGCAAGGTCCGCGAGCAGATCCGGGCAGGAACCATGCCGCCCAAAGCGAAGCCGCCCCTGGAGCCGGCGCAGCGTGATCTGTTCATGCGCTGGATCCAAGGCAATGAGCAGGCTGTGCTGGAGATGCCTGCCACTCGTCCTGGTCCGGCACGGGCACGACGCATGAACCGTGATGAGTACAACCACACCCTGCGTGACCTGCTCGGCATCGCCAGGACGCCGGGCGACCGCTTCCCGGCCGATGGTGCGGGAGGCGAGGGTTTTGCCAACAATGCCGACACGCTGGGTCTGCCGCCGCTGCTCGTGGAAAAGTATCTTGAGGCTGCGGACGAGGCGATGACGGAAGTCTGGCAGCGTGGTGAGCTGCGTGCAAAGCTTTATGCTCCGGTGAAAAGTGACAAGCTGCCGCCTGAGGTGGGGGCAGAGCTGGCTTTGAGGCCGTTTTTGCTGCGTGCCTATCGCCGCCCACCCACCGAGGCCGAAGTGCAGGCCGTGCTGAACGTCTTCCGCCAGGCCTGGCAGCGGCAGCCAGACTGGAATGAGGCCATGAAGGTCATGTTCAAGGCTGTGCTGGTCTCTCCTGCCTTTCTTTTCCTGGAGGAGGTCTCCGGAGTGGGGTCGAAGGAGGCGCGAAGGCTCAGCTCCTACGAGATGGCTTCGCGTCTGTCCTACTTCTTGTGGTCCTCCATGCCGGATGATGAACTGCTGCGCCTCGCGGCAGAGGGCAAACTGCAGGACGATGCTGTCTTGGAGGCGCAAGTGCGGCGCATGATGGCCAGTGACAAGGCGCTGGCCTTCACCAAGAGCTTTGCAGGCCAGTGGCTGCGCTTTGACGAGGTCTTCAACACGGTGGACCCGGACCGCCGGAAGTTCCCCGAGTTCAATGGGGACCTTCGTCAGGCCATGTATGATGAGATTCTGAGCTTCTGCGACCATGTGCTGCGTCGCGATGGGCGCGTGCTCGACCTGCTGGACAGTGATTACACTTTCCTCAATGAGCCCCTGGCCAGGATTTATGAGATCCCCGGTGTGCAGGGAAAGAAAATGCGTCTTGTGAGGCATGGCAATCCACGCCGTGGCGGCATCACCAGCATGGCGGCCATTCTGGCCAGCACCTCCTATCCTCAGCGCACCAGTCCGGTGCTGCGTGGCAAATGGATCCTGGAGCAGTTGCTCGGCACGCCACCTCCGCCACCTCCGCCGAATGTGGGCGCCCTGCCCGAGGATGACCGCGCTTTGAAGGAGACCACGCTGCGCAAGCGCCTGGAGGCGCATCGTGACAAGCCCGCCTGCATCGGCTGCCATGTGCGGCTCGATCCGCCCGGCTTCGCTCTCGAAAACTTCGATCCCGTCGGCAAGTGGCGTGACAACGAGAACGGCAAGCCTCTCGATGCTACCGGCCTCATGCCGGGCGGACGCCCTTTTGCCACGCCCGCAGAATTCCGCCGTCTGCTCATGGAGGACAAGAACCTCTTCGTGCGCTCCCTCTGCACCCGCCTGCTCGGCTATGCCCTGGGTCGTGGCCTGGAACTGCACGATCAGCCTACGCTGCTGCGCCTCGAAAAAGTCTTGGCTGAGCACGATTATCGCAGTGTCCCACTCATCCTTGCGGTGGTGAAGAGCCTGCCATTCCGTTCCAGGCTGTAATTTTGGTCCCTCTCACAAGCGACTTCCTTCCCATGCGTCCGTTCCTCGCCCTCTTTCTCCTCGCCAGTGCTTCTGCCGCCGAGGTTTCCGTCTCTTCGTATCCGAGCATCCAGGCGGCGCTGGATGCAAATCCGAACCGGATGATCTTTGTCCCTGCAGGTGATTATCCGGTCACCGAGAAGATCCGCATCCGGGGGGAGCGCAGCGGGCTTTATGGCCCTGGACGCATCATCCAGCAGAACGAAGCGCAGCCGATCCTGGAAATCGAAAATGCCGCCGGTGTGGAGGTGCGGGATCTCACATTGACGAGGCCGGAAGGCCGGCAGGAGACCAACAATGAAGGCATCCTGGCGATCCGATGCCGAGACTTGGTGGTCGAGAACGTGCGCGTGATCGACAACCATACCCGTTCGGGGGCGATCACGCTTCGGGAGAGCGTGAACTGCCGCATCAGCCGCTGCCTGGTGCGGAACTACATGCGGGTGACGATTGATGACCGCACGAAAAGCCTGGAGTGGGGTTACGCCTTCAACTGCACGGACGGCACAGGCATCAGTGTGAGCTACAGCCAGGGCACCCTGATCGAGGGCAACCGCATTTTGGAAGAGCGCCTGCTGCCGACTCCGGAGAACAAGGCGAAGTTCAAGCTGGGAGACTGGGTGAAGAAGAATCCGGTGAAGGGCACCTTCCTCAGCCAGGAGACATGGGATGCAGGTTACACCGACAACTGGCAGCAAGGCAGCGGCCTGATCGTCACTGCCCCACAGGTCAGTGATCTGACGAGGATCCTGGGCAACCACATCGAAAACGCCGCTCAGGGCATCGACCTGCACAGCGATCATGTGATCGTCTCCAACAACATCATCGTGAACTCCTTCATGGGCATGAAAGCGATGCATGGCAGCCGCAATGTGCTCATCACAGGGAACCAGTTCGTGAAGAACAGCCTGTGGTCCATCGGACTCATGCCCGGTGCGGCGGCGGATTCGGAAAACTACGATGGCGGCTCAGTCATCGCGAACAACATCATTTCGGACTTCGGTCATGGAGACGCCCACTGGATCTGGGGCAGCGAAAGGTCGCCCTTCAAGTTCGACCATGGTCAGCAGGCCGACGACCCGCCACTGGCGGATGTCGTGGTCTCCGGCAACGTGCTGCATAGCAGTGGCGAGCCGCGTTATAAGTATGCCGTGATCGTTGCCGGTGGTGAAAAGGGGCCTCGTAGGCTGCACTTTTCGAACAACCTGCTGGCTCCTGGAAGCCAGGGGGTGGCAAATACGGAGCTCAAGCCGTGAGACTCTTCTAGCGCCGCCATTCGCGGAACTGGATGCGCAGAGTGTTCTCGAGCTTGGCGATCTCCGCCTTTTCCTGCGGTTCGATGAGGGCGATGGAGATGCCCTTGTTGCCGGCGCGTGCCGTGCGGCCGCTGCGATGCGTGTAGTATTCCATCTGTTCAGGCAGCTGGTGGTGGATGACAAAACTGAGTCCTGCCACGTCAATGCCACGTGCGGCGACATCAGTGGCAACCACGAACTGCACGCGCTGCTTTTTGAAGGCGCGCATGACCTTGTCCCGGTCCTTCTGAGAAAGGTCGCCTTGCAGCACGTCCACACCCAGGCCAGCCTTGCGCAGCGCGTGGCAGAGCTCGTTCGCCCCCTGCTTGGTGCGGCAGAAGATCAGGCCGCGCTGATCACGTTGGCGCTTGAGGAAGTCCGTGATGAAGTCGGTCTTTTCCGAGCGCTTGCAGAGGACGTAGCGGTGGTCGATGTCGCGGTTCACGACCTGGGCGGTGTCGATCTTGATGGAGTGAGCCTTGGCTGACATGCAGCCCTTGATGAGGTCACCCACGGAGTCTGGGAAGGTGGCGGAAAAGAGCCAGGTGCTCCGTCGCATGCCGGCGAGCTGGAGGATCTCCTTGAGCTTCTCCTTGAAGCCCATGCTGAGCATCTCGTCTGCCTCATCGAGGACGACGTAACGAACGAATTCAAGAGTCAGTGCGTCTTGTTCAATCAGGTCGAGCAGCCTTCCGGGGGTGGCCACCAGGATGTGC
>CALDGV010000333.1 GCA_937941745.1 uncultured Prosthecobacter sp.
TGAGCGGAGGCGGGGGCGGCGCGCAAGCCTGAAAGCGGGTTCTGTTGTGCTGATCTTGCGCTTGGCAGGGCGGGGCTTGGCAAAGCGGGCGGGGGCTGACATGAGGGGCGGGAGGTGGGGCGTTTTACCGCTCATGAAAGCGCCGCTGCTTCTCCCCCTCGCGGTCGCTGTGCTCGGCACAACGGCCTTCCTCCAAGCTGCTGATTCCACCGCCGCCTCGAAGCGGATTGATGAGCTGCTGGCCAAGGGGCTGGCGAAGCAGGGCCTGAAGCCGAATGCGCCGGTGGATGATGCGACCTTCCTGCGCCGGACCTACCTGACGGTGGTGGGCCGCATCCCGACGCTGGAGGAGGCACGGAGCTTCCTGGATTCGAAGGAGGCGGGCAAGCGGGCGAAGCTGGTGGACCGGCTGCTGGCCTCGGACGGGTATGTGCACCATGCCTTCAACTACTGGGCGGATGTGCTGCGGGCGCAGAGCCAGGGCGTGGCAGGAAGCACGACGGCGGAGAACTACCTGAACTACCTGCGCCAGTCGCTGCGGGAGAACAAGCCCTGGGACCAGATGGCCCGGGAGCTGGTGACGGGGAGCGGCGCCTGCTTCGACAATGGGGCGATCGGCTACTACATGCGGGACCGGGGGATGCCGCTGGACAACCTTTCGAACACGACGCGCATCTTCATCGGGACGCGGATGGAGTGCGCGCAGTGCCATGACCATCCTTTCGACAAGTGGACGCAGAAGCAGTTCTACGAGATGGCGGCCTTCACGCACAACATGACGGCTTCGAGCTACCGCTCGCCAGGCGTGGAGGAGACGCAGAAGATGATCCGCCAGGACAAGGGGCTGGACAAGGAGACGCAGGACCTGATGCGCCAGGCGCTGACGGAGGTGACGCGGCCGCTGCGGGACACGCTGGTGGTGCAGAACAAGGCGGCGCTGCGCCTGCCGCATGACTACAAGTATTCGGATGCGAAGCCGAAGGCGGTGGTGCCGGCGGCGGTGATGTTTGGCAAGCCGGTGACGCTGACGAAGGAAAGCGACCCGATCCAGAGCTTCAGCCAGTGGCTGACCTCGCCGGAGAACCCACGCTTCACGACGGTGATCACGAACCGGCTGTGGAAGCGGGTGTTTGGCCTGGCGCTGATCGAGCCACTGGACGAGCTGATGGACCAGAGTGTGCCTTCGCATCCGGAGGTGCAGGCGTTTCTGAACCGCCAGATGGTGGCGATGAAGTATGACATGAAGGCCTTCCTGAAGATGCTGCTGAACACGGAGGCCTTCGCCCGGGAGAGCATCAAGGAAGTGGGCATGGGCGAGCCCTGCTACTTCCAGGGGCCGGTGTTTCACCGGATGAGCGCGGAGCAGGCCTGGGATTCGCTGGTGACGCTGGTGAACCCGGCGCCAGACGGCATCAACTGGAGCGCCCGGGAGCGGGACAAACGGGAGCTGGAGAACCGCCGCCAGCTGGCAGGGCTGCTGGACCAGACGGAGGCACCGCTGCTGTTTGAGGCCTGCCGCCAGGTCGCAGAGGCGATGAAGGTGCAGAACAAGGAGTTTGATGCGCTGCGCAAGGAGCTGGACGAGGCCCGGGCGAAGAATGACAAGGAGAAGTCGAAGGAGATCCAGCGCCGCCTGGGGGAAAGCCAGCGCATCCTGCGCAAGACGGTGTCGGAATGCTTCTACGCAGCCGCCAGCAAGAGCAGCAACGAGGCGGTGAAGACGAAGCTGAAGGAGATCGCAGGCGGCGGGGCCATGGAGATGGCGATGATGAGCCTGATGGAAGGGGCACGCGTGGACGCGAAGGACATGCCGATGTCGTCCGAGATGACGCAGCGCATCGACCAGGATGCCGTGGTGCTGGGCATCAAGGATCCGAAGTCCCGGAAGAGCTACGCCAGCTATGTGAAGGGCCTGCACACAAGCTGGAGCCGTGCGGCGGAGCTGCCCTCCCCGGCCCCACGCGGCCATTTCCTGCGTGAGTTCGGCCAGAGCGACCGCGATGTGATCGAGAACGCGAGCGATGAGGCCTCCGTGCCACAGGCGCTGACGCTGATGAACGGCTCGCTGGGCAGCAGCATCACGAGCGCGTGGTCCGTGCTGAGCTTGAACCTGAGGAAGGCGCAGACGCCCGACCAGAAGATCGACACGCTCTTCCTGAGCCTGTACAGCCGCCATCCCTCCGCGAAGGAGCGCGATGCCCTGAAGCAGCGCCTGGAAAGCTATGCGGGCAACAAGGCGCTGTGGGAGGATCTGACCCTGGCGGCGCTGAGCACCCAGCAGTTCATCTTTGTGAAGTAGGCGAGCAGGATCCGGGCTTTCCCAGCCTGGGCGGTTCGGTTAGGCTTTCGGGCCGATGGCTTTGCATCCATCGGCCCGATTTTTTGCCATGAGCCTGCCTTTCCTTTCCCTCCTGAGCCGCGCTGGCGTGATCGTGCTGCTGAGTGTCTGCTTCAGCGCTGCGGCAGAGCCGACGTCTGTGCCGGGCCTGATCCTGCCTTTTCAGGAGGTGGAGGTGGGGACGGCGGCGGCCGGGCTGGTGGCGGAGGTGCTGGTGAAGGAGGGAGACACGGTGGAAGAGGGCCAGCCCATCCTGCGGCTGAACGATGAGGTGGAGAAGCTGGAGGTGGAAAGAGCGGCGCGCGTGCTGGAGAAGGCGCGCTTTGACCACGATGCGGCGGAGAAGCTGCTGGCGGAGAAGATCGGCACGCGTGAGGACGCCTTGAAGAAGCGCATCGAGCATGACCTGGCCTCGCTGGCCCTGCAGGCGGCACAGCTGCGGCTGGCACAGCGCACCATCCGCGCGCCCATCCAGGGCATCCTGGTGCGGCGTGACAAGGAACCCGGGGAGGCGGTGCAGCTCGATGAGACCGTGGCGCAGGTGGTGCACATCCGGCGGCTGTATGCGCAGTTTTACCTGGAGCCTGCCCAGGTCCGGCTGGCCCAGCCGGGCCAGAGCCTGAATCTGCGCGTGCCCTCGCTGCCGGAGCAGCCGCCACTTTCGGCCCGGATTGACTTCATCGACCCGCGCATGGATGCGGAAAGCGGCCTCTACCGGATCAAGCTGCTGCTGGACAACGCCGACCTGCGGCTGAAGGCGGGCATGAGGGCGGAGCTGCTGATTTCAGGCCCCTGAGCCTTCTGCGGGGTCCTTCTTGCCCTTGTCCCTGGTCGCCGGCGCCGGCTTGGGCGGAGGACCTGGGATGAAGTTCTGCCCGTGACCGCCCGACCAGCGCCCGGAGGCCTGCTGGTTTTTGAAGGGTCGTGGACTGCGGTTGGTCTGCTTCTGGCTGCGCATGTTGGGGGGAATCGAATCACTTCCTGCCGGTCCATTCAACCCCCAGGATTACCTCGATCTCCATTTTGCCGCCTGCTTCGGGAATGTTTTCCACGGACTTCTTCCAGGTCACACGGCACTTCCGTCCGGCATAGGCTTCGGGCTTCTCCAGAACCTTCTCCAGCGCGTCATTGGTCTGCAGAATGAAGAAGGAGAGCTCCTCGCCAGCGCTGCTGCGCATGTTCCAGTGGGCGTAGTCCCCCTCCTCGATGCCGATGAAGGTCCCTTCCGCCACCTTCACGGCCTTTCCTCCGCCTGCCTTGCCCTTCTTCTTCAAGGCCGCGACAAAGGCGGCGCAGTTGACCGTCAGGCGCTCCGACATCGAGGCATAGTCCTCGCCATGAAACACCGGTGCGGGCTTCTCCGTGGTCAGCCATTTGAAGATGGTGTCGTCCTTGAAGTAGAGCCGTTCCTCGATGCGGGCGCCGCGTTTGCCGTCTTCGGCCGTTTGATGGTAGGTGCTGAACACGAACAGCGGCTTCCCGTCTTCCAGATAGAACTCCTCGACACCCTCGCCGTCACCGCTGGAGGTGGCGACGATCTTCCGTACCTCGCCATCCTGCAGCCAGCCGGTGAGCGCAAAGGACTCCGCATCGTCCTTGTGCACGGCCTGGACCTTCTTCATCGAAGCTTCCGCAGCGTTGATGGACGCATACACATCGCGATGATGCTGAGTATCGCCCTGGGCGAAGGCTGAGATGGAGGTCAGCAGGACGGCAGCAGCGGCGCAAAGGCTGGATTTCATGCGCTGGATGTTGGTTTGAATCCCTGGGCATGCAAGCAAAGCTCTTTCGCGAGACTGGTGGAGTCACAACGTTTTCTCAGCATCCTTCCGCTGCCCCAT
>CALDGV010000334.1 GCA_937941745.1 uncultured Prosthecobacter sp.
GCGACGGCGGGGCAATGAAGGTCTGATCATCAAGGATTCAGGCAGCCCCTACACACCAGGGCGACGTGGAAGGTCCTGGCTCAAGCTGAAGAAGGCCTACGCCACGTTGGACGTCGTGGTGGTGAAGGCGGAGCAGGGCCACGGCAAACGAGCCCATGTGCTCAGCGACTATACTTTTGCCGTCAAAGATGAAACTGGAGCCTTGCGCATCATTGGCAAGGCTTACAGCGGGCTCACGGATGCGGAGATCGAGGAACTGACAGAGCATTTCACCGCCAACACCCTGGAACAAAAAGGCCGGGTGCGGACGGTGGTGCCGGACATCGTGCTGGAAATCGCCTTTGATTCCATTCAGGCGAGCCCCCGGCACGACAGCGGCCTGGCGCTGCGCTTCCCGCGCATCAAGGCCATTCGCCGTGACAAGGCCCCGAACGAGATCGACACCCTGGCCTACGCCAGGAAACTGGCTGGTGTTTGAGAGTTACAGCAGCGTGCTGTCATCCTGCTTTTCCAGCCGGCCGATCTTCTTTTTAATGGTCTCCAGATGGACGGTCATCTCATGCAGGGCCTTGAGGCTCTCCTTCATGGTTTCATCATCCTTCAGGTGAGGCAGCGCCGGATGAATCTTCATCATCTGAAGGGCGATTGCCTTGGCGGCTTCACGGATCTGCTGGATGGCTTCGGGGCGGGTCATGGGCTGGACATTGTGCAAAGTCACCGCTGATGGCAACTGCGGGAGTTGTCACGGCACGGTGAGGCGTCTAAACAGAGCCCATGGACCTTCGACATCTGCGCTACTTCCAGGCCGTGGCCGAGGAATTGAGCTTTTCCAAGGCGGCGCGCCGCCTGCGCATCGCCCAGCCCGCGCTTTCCCGTGCCGTGCAGGAACTGGAGCAGGATCTGGGTGCCAGGCTGCTTGAGCGAAACCGGCGCACCATGGCGCTTACGCCGGCCGGCAGCGTGCTGCTGGCAGAGGCCTCCGTCGTGCTGGAGCGCCTGGAGGAATCCCTGCGCCGGGTCAAGCGCACTGCGGCAGGCGAGGAGGGCGAACTGCGCCTGGGCTACATCGGACCACCCACGCAGCGCTTTCTGGGCCGACTGCTTGCGGAATACCGGCGCCGCTTCCCCAAGGTTTCCGTGCACCTGGAGGAGCGCACCCCGGAACGCGTTTGGGAGATGGTCGCCAAAAGCAGGCTCTCGGTCGCCCTCACGCGGCCTCTGCCAGGTCAGGGTGAGCGGGTTTTAAGCACCGTCTTGCTGCGTCAGGAGCCGCTCGGAATCGTGGTCCGTAGCGATCACCCTCTGGCGAAAAAGAAGTCTGTGGCCTGGAAGGCGCTCTCCCAGGAGCCGCTGATCGTGCTGGCACGACGTGAAGGCGTGGGGCTGCACGATGAAATTCTGGCGGCTTGTCGCACTGCGGGCTTTGCACCGCGCATCGCGCAGAGTCCGAGCCTCATGGGAACTGTTTTGACTTACGTCGAGGCCGGTGCAGGCATTGGCATCGCCACAGACAGCGTGGCAGCAGCCTCGATGCCCGCAGACTTGTGCTATGTGCCGGTAACACCCGTGCACAGCGTGCCGCTCGTGATGGTCTGGAATCCCGACGAACTGAGTCCGGCGGTGAAAGCCTTCCGTGATCTGATGAGCGAATGGCTGAAGACTGGCAGGCTTTGGGAGGAATCCTGATCCATCCCAAAGCCCTCGATCTTACAGGTCATCATCGGCAGCGTCACCTTCACCGGCTTTTTTGCCGCGGAGCTTCGCTTCCATGAAGGCATCGAGGTCGCCATCCATGACACCGGAGATGTCACTGGTCTTTTCCCCCGTGCGCAGGTCCTTCACCATCTGGTAAGGCTGGAAGACATAACTGCGGATCTGGCTGCCCCAGCCGATGTCCATCTTCTCGCCATACTGGCGGGCGACCTCGGCCTGACGTTTGTCTTCCTCGATCTGGTAGAGCTTGGCCTTGAGCATCGCCAGGGCCTTGGCGCGGTTCTTCGGCTGG
>CALDGV010000335.1 GCA_937941745.1 uncultured Prosthecobacter sp.
GTCACCTCCGGCGACCGAGCCGCTGAGGCCAAGGAGCGCGCGACGAAGATCCGCCTGGAGCATTTCCTCTGGGATGGGAAGTGACGCGTTCGCAAACCTTGTGGATACAAGCATTGACATCACCGGGGCAGTTTTTACACTCGCGGCGTTTATTTCAGCAAACCAACAGAACAACGGAACCGTGGAGGTCATCAACGAATGAGGAACGACGACTTTGAAGAACAGCCAAGGCGCGGCAACCCACCGCTGCATTCGGAGAAGATCATGACGGACCGGAAGATCTTCTTCCTCGACCTGAAGGAGAATGATCGCGGTCGTGTGATCAAGATCACGGAGGATGTCCGCGGTCGTCGTGACACCATCATGCTTCCGCTGGAGGCGGCGGATGAATTTCTGGATGCGCTGCAACGTATCCTCGAACTCGAGCGCGACCTGCCGCCGATCAATCAGCAGGCCTGATCAGGCCTGCCCGATCGCCTTTTTCAGCAGGTTGGCGGTGATCCGCTGAATGCGCGGGTCCGTGCCATGAGGTCGTGAGTAGTGGCTCCAGACCGGCATCTGGCCCGGTGGTTTGCTGAGAGCCTGGGCCCACCAGATGGTCGAGGCATTGAAGATGAAGTTGCCTTTCGGCCCATCAAAAATCACCGCCTGCCACTGCTGCGGATTGCGGCCGCCCTGCCAGCAGGTGCCCTCCGCCACCACAGCGAGGCCTGGCAGGTCCTTGGGCGGATCGCCGTGATATTCCCAGCCGATCAGACCTGGGATCGAATCGCCCTTTTTCATGCCGGTGCCTTCGAAGACCCAGTGCTCCGGCTCCGCGCAGATCCAGTCGCCGCCGCCATTCACCGGGGAGATGTTGCGCACGCCCATGAGATAACCTTCATCCGGACCACGATGCGGGTAGGGGCCGTGATTCTTTTCACGGTCCACCGCATACTTGTAGTCTCCGCCATACGGCCCGCCGCGGAAGATGCGGCGGTTCGGCGCGCCATCAGCGTTCGGGGAGAATGGGGTGACCCAGCATACGGAGTTGCCGGAGAGGAAGAGAAGGTTCACGCCTGCGTCCCGCATCTTCTCCACGCTTTCATACTGCCGGATGTCCCAGTACTCGTCGTGGCCGATGCTGATGAAGGATTTGCACTTCAGCCCGTGATCTGGCGTGATCATGTCGGCGTTGGAGCAGTAGGTCACGTCGTAGCCCTGCTGCTCCAGCCAGAAGGCCGCGGGAAACTCAAAGCACAGCCATTCGCCACTGCCCACGGACTGCGGGTTTTCATAGATCTGGGCATACTTCGCATAGGGACGGTCGAAGCTCACATCTGACCACGGACCCTGGTTTCCCTTGGGATCCGTGTAGAGTGAGTAGTCGTCAGGCCACTTGTTGTAGGCCTGCCAGGTGTTATCGCTGCATTGAAACAAGATGTCCGCCGGCCGGTCGTCCGTGACTATGAAGACCACATAGCTCTGCCAGTAGGGTTCATCCGGGGTGGGTGGCAGCGTGGTCAGCCGGCCAAGATACACGCCGCTGACCCAGTCCGGCGGAATCGTCAGCGCCGCGCTCTTCTGCCAGCGGCATTCCCTCAGACGCTTTTCACCCACGGGCGGCGTGGGTTGCTCATGCCCCTCAAAAGGCCCGAGCTCGGCCATCAGGCGTGCCCCCTTGCCGCCGTAGTAGCCAGTGCGGAAGATTTCGATCTTGAACCGCGCCGCCGGCTTCGTGCTCACAAAGAAGTCCAGCATCTCACCTGACTTCACCGACTGGCGCGAGCAGTACCCTTCGATCGCGGGCGACCGGTAGCCGCTGCCGTCCAGCTTCATGCGTGTGAGCTGCCAGTCATCTGAGCCCGGCAGGGCATTCTCTTGTTGGATCAAGTTCATCAGGATGAATAAGCCGCCTCTGCAGTGCTCCTTTCTTCGCCCTTGTCTTGAGGTGCAGGCCTGGGCAAAAGTCCGCGCATGAACCTTCAAGACCAAGTCTGCCTCATCACAGGTGCCGCCAAAGGCATCGGTCTGGCCACTGCAAGGCATCTGCTGGCCCGCGGGGCGCGGGTTGCCTGCCTCGATCTGGAGGACTGCCCTGAGCCGAAGGCGCTGTCAGTGTGTGGGGATGTCACCCGCGCTGCAGATGTGGAAAAGGCCGTGGCCGAGGTCACGCAGCGCCTGGGGCCCGTCTCCGTCTGGATCAACAACGCGGGCCTCGCCCGCCATCGCTGGATTCAGGACTATTCGGAAGAGGAGATCGACCTGATGCTGGCCGTCAATCTCAAGGGGACCATTCTGGGTTCCCAGGCCGCGCTGCGCTCCATGATCCCACGGCGCTGCGGTCACATCATCAACATCATTTCCACTGCCAGCCTACGCGGCATTCCCAGCGAAACAGTGTATTGCGCCGCCAAGTGGGGTGTCCGTGGCTTCACGCAGGGGCTGGCGGAAGAAGCCGCCGCCCATCGTATCCGCGTTACCGCACTTCTGCCGGGAGGCGTGGACACCGCCTTCTGGAATGAGGCCTCCAGCCGTGAGGCCCCGAGGCAGCTTTTCCTCAAGGCCGAGCACATCGCGGATGCCATCGTGAGCTGCCTGGAAATGGAGGATTACTGCGTGCCGCGCGAGCTGGTGCTGCGCTCGTTGGATGACAGCGACTTTTCGGTGAAGCCGGCGTGAGGCGTGGACATGAGCAGCCTTGAGATTCTCGCATTGATGCTGGCCGGTGGCGTCGCAGGTGCGGTCAATGCAGTTGCCGGAGGAGGCACGCTGCTGACCTTCCCCGTGCTGCTCATGTGCGGAACGCCGCCCGTGGCCGCCAACGCCACAAGCACCGTCGGACTCGTCATCGGCACGGCCGGCAGCATTGTGAGCTTTCGCAGGCATCTGGTGGCCGTGCGTCACTGGCTGCCCGCCTTCATTCCGGTCTGCCTGGGGGGTGCCGCAGCAGGAAGCTGGCTGCTTACCCAGACCAGCGACGACCAGTTTTCCAGGCTGATTCCCTTCCTCGTCCTGTTTGCGACCCTGCTGTTTTTTCTTCAGGGCTTCCTGCGCAAAAACAAGCCGGCTCCGGAACATGCCACCCTGTGGTTTTCGCTGGCCTTGCAGCTTCCGGTGGCGGTTTACGGTGCCTTTTTTGGCGCCGGAATCGGCATCCTGATGCTGGCCTCCTTCGGTTTCATGGGCATGACCCACATCCATGAAATGAACGCCCTGAAAAACCTGCTCGGCTCGCTCATCAATGTGGTCGCCGCCGTCTGGTTCATCTCCGCGGGCATGGTCCACTGGCCGCAGGCCCTGGCCCTGATGGCAGGTTCACTCGTTGGGTACTACCTCGGAGCTCATTTTTCCCAGCGCATCGAGCCCGGGCGTGTTCGCCATGTCATCACGACGGTCGGCCTTGTAATCTCAGCGGTCATGTTTTGGAGGCAGTTTGGCCCGGCGTTTTGATCGGGAGCGAGGCCTCTTTGCCTTGGATGTTTTACTCAATGCATTCATCCTGATCCGGCAAGTTGCTGC
>CALDGV010000336.1 GCA_937941745.1 uncultured Prosthecobacter sp.
AAGCTCACTTTCCGTAAACCCATTCGCTTCGTCAGCCGCCGCTTTTCGCTGGCGGGCAAAGAGACTAATTCAGGTCCCAATTCGTGCAACTAGATAATGCTCTTTTTTTTGCATTTCTGCGTTTTTTCGAGGCCTACAGCGATTGCGGGCACCTCATTTGAAGCATCCCGCATGGACAACTCAGCGCTCCCCGCATCTGTTCTAACAAGGAGTGAAACATCAAACTCTTCGCTTTTGCTCACTCCTATTACGCAGCGAGGAGTGAGCACACTCGCCATCGCCCTCACAAGGTCTAACGAAAGGCGCTTTCCGATCGACTTGACTCCAGACCTCCGCCTCAGGCAGATGGAGAAAAGTCGATCAACAAGCTTCGGGGAGCGAAGATTTTTACAGTCCGGAGATCACCTGAAGCAGTTCGACCTCAAAGATCAGGTCACTGTTCGGCGGGATTTTGCCGCCAACAGCCTGACTGCCATAGGCCAGACTGCTGGGAATGTGCAGCATCCACTTGTCTCCCGGCTTCATGAGCTTCAAAGCCTCCGTCCAGCCGCGGATGACCTGGCCAACTCCAAAGGTGGCTGGCATCCCGCGATCATAAGAGCTGTCAAAAACCGTGCCATCAGTGAGCGTGCCACGGTAATGCACCACGACTGAATCAAAGGTGGAGGGCGACCGGCCTTCTGCAGGCCCTGAAGCAAGCACGCGGTAACGCAGTCCACTTGGAGTCGTCACGACGCCCGAGGCATCCACCGTCGGCTCGGGTGCCCGAGCCGTCTGCACAGGCTCTGAACCCGGAAGCGACACAGGAGGAGGCATACGCTCCCTTTTCTTGGGCGCGGTTTCACAGCCAGCAAACAGCAGCAGAGTAGAAAGCGAGAAGGTGAGGGCTTTCATGCGAAGGCAGGTAAGGGGTATTGATCCAGCGATGAATGTAGGATGACGGCTCAAGGAACGGCCCTCAGCATCGCAAACTTCTCAAAAGCCTTCCTCCAGGTCCTGGAAAACTCGACCTCAGACAGATTGAGAAGTCGATTGGTCAAAACCTCGAATGCTGTGTCGCCAACACTTTCCAGTCTCATAGACAGGTGGCAGCCCAACACTCTGCAGCCGCCCAAAGGCCCCAGTTGATGCGACTGGAGCTATCAGCCTCTACTTCCGCGATCAAGATGAGTACGCCTTGGGGCTTACCACGCCGGGTGTGCTTGCATGACTTGGGGGAACCCATCAGCGTGAGCCGATGCCTTCACGGGTGTGATGGTTCCTTGCGCGGATCTGGCGCACCGAGCAGCACCCAGGTCTCCAGCAGGGCGATCTCGATTGGTGGAAGCTTTTCCTTCGGCGGCATGGCGCTTTCGGCATCGAGATGGCGGATCGCCTGAATGAGTGGGCTGTTCTTCAAGTCACCGGGCTTCACTGCCGGGCCGTTCTCGCCGCCCGTCTCCCAGCCCACCTTTGAATCCAGCGCCAGCTCTCCTTCGATCTCATGCTCATGCGAATGGCACTCGTAGCAGCGTGTCTGCAGGATGGGCAGGATCTGTGCGCGGAAGAACTGATCCGGCGCGTAGGCTGGCGGGCTCTCCTCACCAGCAAAGAGGAATCCTCCCATCAGGGCGACCAGGGAACAGACCAAAGGCTTCATAACTAGGGCAACGCCCCCAGCGCGGCATCGCTGCTGCGAATCTTGTCCGATGGCGGGCCGCCCTTGCTCTCAGCCCACCTCACACCTTCATCATCTCCGGGATGTGCTTCGTCGCGATGCCGATGGGGCGATCGAGCGGCACGCCGGCGCAAGTGAGCAGGGTGGTCAGGAGGTCGCCCTGGTTGCCTTTCACAGTGTTGATGAAGCGGCCGGTGTTGAGCGATCCACCGCCTTTGCCGGCGAGGATGAAGGGCAGGTTCTCACGGGTGTGCTTGTTGCCGTCCTCCAGGCCGCTGCCCCACATCATGATGCAGTTGTCGAGCAGCGAACCATCGCCTTCGCGGATGCTGGCCATCTTCTTCACCATGTAGGCATACTGGTCGATGTTGAACTTGGTGATCGCCGCCACCTTGCGCACCTTCTCCGCCTCGTGGTTGTGATGCGTGGGCCCGTGGTGCGTGTCGCTAAAGCCGAGTTCAGGATAGGAAACGCCGTTCGGCGTGGAGCCGATGTAGGTGCTCACGCGCGTCGTGTCGGTCTGGAAGGCGAGCACGGTGAGATCGCACATGACCTGCATGTATTCGCTGCGCTTGTCGCCCTCGGGGATTTTGATCTCGATGGGCGGTGAGTCGCTGGCCTTGCGCTTGCTGGCGGCCACACCGGCCTTCTCCAGCGCAGCCTCCTTCTGCCGATATTCGATGGCGGCGATGCGACGCTCGACGGAGCGCACGCTGTCGAGGTATTCATCGAGCTTCTGCTGGTCGCCGTGCGGCAATTTTCGCCGCAAGTCCCTCGCGCCGCCGATAACGAGGTCGAGCATCTGGCGGTCGAGCGGGTCTACGGCCGTCGTCTGGCCTTCCTGGCCCGTTTTGCCAAAGAGACGATTCAAAACGCTGCGCGGATTGATCTCCGCCGGCATCGCCTGCGTGGGCGAGCGGAAGCTGCAGTGCGAGTAGTAGCCCTCGTTCAGCCCTTCCTGGTTCTCCTTGTGCGTCTGCGGCATCGTCGCCAGCTCCAGGGAGGGCAGCGCCGTCAGCGCACCGTAGTAGTTGGCAAAGATCTGGTCCGCCGAAATGGCGATGTGGATCTGGTTGCGCTTGGCGGCATCCGGCAGCGTGGCGGTGAGCCAGGTCGAAAGCTCCAGCGCATGCGGCGCGCTGCCAAAAGGCGCGATCGGCACGCCCGAGATGCCCTTCACCAGCAGGCACTGGTCCAAAATCGGCCGCAGCGACTCCAAAGCAGGCGGCGGCGAGCTACGGAAGCTCTCCGACGAGGCCGGCCAGAACTGGTCCATGATCACCCCATGCGGCATGTACATGAAGCCGAGGCGCACCGGCGGCTTGTAGGCGGTTTTGCCTTTGACAGCATCTGCCCAGCCCATGGTTTCGAGCAAAGGCAGCCCCAGCTAGGCTCCGAGGCCTCTGAGGCAGGTGCGGCGGTTGATGAGGGAGGTGGACATGGCGGTGAGAGGCGGGGGGTTAATCCTGAACGCGTCGATTCAAAAACGGATAGCTCGTCACAATCTCGCGGAT
>CALDGV010000337.1 GCA_937941745.1 uncultured Prosthecobacter sp.
TCGTCACGCTTGTCCCACCCACCACACTGCCGGTGGATGGAGCCACATTGGTGACGGTTGGCGTTGGCAAGCTAAAGGTCATCACCTGCTCGATCAGGCCGGAACTGCCATTGAAAGTCCCGCCATCGGTCCAGCCTCGGGCCCGGAGATGGCCGCTGCCACTGAGTGGCAGGCCGGTGATCTGCCAGTTGCTTGTGGTTCCTACACGGGTGCCTGCGCCCAGGGGGGAATAAGTGCTGCCACCATCTGTGCTGAGCTCAAAGACCACTCGTGTCAGTTCAGGCCCCGCACCATCACGTGTCCACAGCGACTGCGTGCTGTCCGGGACCGTGAGGACTTGTGTGGCCGGATCGTTGATCAGTCGGGCAAAAACAGAGCGCGCTGTGGCTGAAGCCGCCCCATTGGGCTGCAGGGTGGTGAAATTCCCTCCGATGATCACCTTGCCGTCCGCTTCCAAGGTCACACCCAGGATGCTGCCGTCCGCCTTGGGGTCAAAGCCGGAGTCCAGCGTGCCGTCCGCATTCACCCGTGCAATGCGCCACCGATCCGTCGCCGAGGCAGCACCGTTGGGCTGCAGCGTGAGGAAATCGCCTCCGATGATCACCTTGCCATCCGCCTGAATCGCCATGCTGCGGACCGTGCTGCTCGCATGAGGGTCAAAGCCCATGTCCAGCGTTCCATCCTCATGGAGCCGTGCGATGCGGTGCCGCGTCGTGGGTGAGGCCGCGCCATTGGGCTGCAGCGTGGTGAAGAATCCCCCGAGCAGCACCTTGCCGTCTGGCTGCAGCGCCATGCCATAGACAAGGCTGTTCGCGCTAGGGTCGAAGCCCGTGTCCAGCGTGCCGTCCTCATTCACCCTTGCCACGTGCAGG
The DNA here is from genome assembly GCA_937941745.1 of uncultured Prosthecobacter sp. GTDB lineage: Bacteria > Verrucomicrobiota > Verrucomicrobiia > Verrucomicrobiales > Verrucomicrobiaceae > Prosthecobacter. Next base: position 873 of record CALDGV010000337.1, read on the forward strand.
CGGGCGGTCGGCGTTGCAGCCCCGTTGGGCTGCAACGCTGTGAAGCCTCCCGCGAGCAGCACCTTGCCATCCGCCTGCACCGCCAGGCTCACGACGCTGCTGTTTGCATGAGGGTCGAAGCCCGTGTCCAGCGTGCCGTCCGCGTTCACCCTCGCCACATACCTGCGCGATGTGGTCGAGGGAGCACCGTTGGGCTGCAGCGTGGTGAAGCCTCCCCCGAGCAGCACCTTGCCATCCGCCTGCACCGCCACGCAGAAGACATTGCCATTCGTGCTGGGGTCGAAACCCAGGTCCAGCGTGCCGTCGGCATTCAGTCGTGCGATGTTGTTGCGCGCCACCCCAAGCACCTGGCTGAAGCTCCCCGCGATGATCACTTTGCCGTCCGGCTGCACTGCCGACGCCAGCACATCGGTGCCGACGAGGCCCAGGTTCAGTGGATCAAGATCCCCTGGCACCGGCAGCGCCACCCCCGTACCACTCACATTGACCTCGAAAGGGTTCTCATCGCTGTCGTTGCTGGCGATGTTCAGCACCGCTGTCCGGCTGCCCGCAGCGCTGGGGCTGAAGGTCACCGTAAAAGTCGTTGTCGCCGAAGGAGCCAGTGTCGTGCTCATCCCCGTGGTGTCCACGGTGAAGTCACCCGGATGGCCCGTCACTGCCTTGGTCACCGCGATGCCCGTCAGATCAGCCGTACCGGTGTTCTGGATGGTGAAGGTCTGCGCCGTGCTGCTGGAGCCCACGTTCACACTGCCCAGATCCTGCGCTGTCCCGTTGTCCGTCAGTGCCGTCCCCGCCGTCGTGCCTTTGAAGACTGAAATCTCGGGCGCGGACACATAGGTGTACAGTGTGTTGGCGGCATTGGTGCCTCCGGGCGTCGCTACTAGCACGCTCACCGCGCCCGCCGTGTGGGCTGGGGTCGTCGCCGTGATCTGCGTGGTGCTGTCCACCGTGAAGCTCGTCGCATTCGTGCCGCCGAAGGTCACTGCCGTGGCCCCCGTGAAGTTCGTGCCCGTGATCGTCACGCTCGTCCCGCCTACGATGCTGCCACTGGAGGGGGAGACTAAAGTGACACTCGGCGCCGGCGGTGTCCCCCTTGTTACCGAGATCGTGTAGGTCTTCGTCGTGCTACTATCCTGGGCCGTGACGAGCACGTCGATGGAGTTTAAACCTGTGTCGAGTGTCAAGGCGCTGCTGGGCGATCCCGAAGTCAGGGCTGAATAACTACCACCGTTAACACGCACCTGCAGCGTGGCATTCGCATCCGAAGTGGTGGCGGTGATGGTAGTGCTGGTCGTTGCGCTCAAAACACTGGCTGTGTAACTCGTCGTGGCTGCGGCAAAACTTGGGCTGAGAGAATCTGCCGTCGTGGTGAGCGCGGAAAGGTCGGCGTTGTTCGATGGATTGGCGATGGTAACGACATAATCCTCCACTTCGCCTGAGGTCGTCGTGTTGGAGGGCGTGTTGGCTTCACCTGCGTTGCTGCTGACGCGAAAACGTGCATAAGACGTCCCAAGTGTGGCACCAGAAGGCACATTGATGGAGAGATTTACGGTTCCGACCGTGACAACCTGCTCATTCACCACCTGCTCCCCTAGATCATTGAAGTCTCCGTCTCCGTTCCAGTCGATCCATGCATTCAGACGTCCCCCCAAGTTCTGGATGTTTACCGGGATCACTTGTGTCAGTCCGCGTAGAAGGGAAGCTGGCATCGTCACACCATCTTCATCGTCCGTGTTTGAGGTGTCATCCCCGGTGGCGTTGCTGTCGTTGAGGAAAGCTGAATCCGCATCCACTGCCGCTCCGAGTCGGATGCCGCTAATGATGTGTGATGGATTGCCATAGGATGCAGGAGCATCTCCAACATCAGCGTTGTCCGACTCTAGCAAAAACGAGGCAGAAGTTCCGCCAAACACGAGTGTGGAAGTCAAGCCGGCAGCCTGAAGCGTGTAAAGTGATGACGGTGTCGCCCCTCCGTTGCGGAAGTAGGCACCGCCCGTGAGTCCATTCGGCTCATTGTTGATAGAGGAGTCAGTATTGTCCCATTGGCCTGCGGCGTTGGTGATCGAAACCGTGGCGAGTGCGGTATGGCCGGCTGGAAGTAAGAAACCTTCCGGGCTCGAGTTGGTCCCGAGCACCAGCTTGCCATCGTCGGCCTCATCCGGAGTCTGGCCGGCGTCATAGGCAGCTGGAGCTAGGCTGTAGTCTCCAGGCGTGCCAGATGTTACCTGTGCCGTGCTGGTCGAGTTGCGCACCAAACCTGTGGCGGCCTGTTCCACGTTCTGAAACACGGAAGCTACCATGAATGCTTCGTCACCAGCATTGCTGGGGGTCGAAACATCAGGCAGGGAGATCGAGACGTTTCCCGATGTCGCGCCTCCCAGCAAAGTGCGGATTTCATTCTCGAAAAGTACAATATGGAAAGAGCTCAGACTGAACAACGCAGAGCCGGCAGGTGCGCCCGTAGCTGACTTGCTGATATTAATAAACCGAGTGTCACCACTCGGCGTGCCGCCAATAACGAGGGCATTCTGTTTGTTGATTGTGCCTCCTGCGCCCACGACCCGCGCGGTGATCTGGTTGTTGGTTGTCGTGGACGGTGGTGTGCCCGTTCTTGGTTCGGGCCAGTTGTCACCGAGACCGGTGCCTGCTGTGTTGGAACTGGTGCCAAGCCCGCCTGAAGCATCTGCCGGGGAGACGTGATCACGCTCAAACGCCGCCCAGATGAAAAGAACCCGGTTCTTGCCTGCTGGAATGTTAAAAGTTGCCATTGAAGGCATAGCGGATGAGCCGCTGCCTGATGCCGTTGCACTTTGGCTGTTGAGATGCTGGACTTGGGCAGCGGAAGCTTTGTTGCAGGCTGCTGCCCAAATCCAAGCAAAAGCCATAAGCCATGGGAGGAGTGCATGGCGGCCCGACATGAGGGCAAATACTTGATGGAGTATAGTTGTGATTCGCATGGCGGTTATGGATGGATTTATCGGCGATGAAATTGAGCTAACCCGGTCATCGTGAAGAAGCGGATATTCATCCTGGGTGATTGCTGCCCGTGGTTGTTCGATGGCCAGCGCGGTGTGAAGCTCTGCCTCCTGGCGGTTTCTGCAGCGTAGGCGCTGTTCCAATCAGAATTTTCCAGCCTCATGGGCGCCTGATCTGGGCTTGTGAGATGCTGGCAGCACGCCAAAGATACATCCGTTGTGTCAGTTGCCGAGATGCGCGGCTGGTAGTTCCTGATGCGTAACACCAACCCCCGGCAAGAGATGATGAGGGTTAATGTCTGAGAGAGAAGCATCATCAAAAAACTTGATTTAAGCTTAAATTTTTTAACCCGCCCTCATTTTTTTGGGGGTTAACTCATAAATAAAAGAAGTTCTTAAATTAAACCTCTCTGAGCTGCCTGCAAGCCTGAGCAGAGTCAGTGGCAGCGCAGCCACCTATGGCCCAGCGCGTTTCGTGGGTCACCCCTCGATCTTCCTGGGGTGACCTGTCAGGAGGGCGTCCGAGCCTCAGTCGTTGACGAGGATGCGGTTGAGGAGGCTCTTCAGGCGCTGGGTCATG
>CALDGV010000338.1 GCA_937941745.1 uncultured Prosthecobacter sp.
GCCCAAACACACATTCCATTCATGTCGGAAAGCGATGACGACGATCTGATTCCTGCCGTGGTGGAGCACCCCATCGGCCCGGAACTCGACCTGCACACCTTTCGTCCCGGCGAGATCAGCAGCCTCCTGCCCGAATACTTCGCCGAATGCCGCAAACGCGGCATTCTCCGCGTCCGCATCATCCACGGCAAGGGCAGCGGCACCTTGCGGACCGGCGTGCATCACCTGCTCGCAACTTTGCCCGAAGTGCAGCAATGGATCTGGCCTGCCGATGAAGCGAGCGGCTCCTGGGGCGCGACGTGGGTGGTTTTGAAGGCGTGAGGGCTTCAGGCTGCCACGCTCAACAGCGGGATGGCATCGTATTCCTTTTCATTCGACTCCTGCGCGATCCTCACGTCATAATGTGCCTGGAGATTGAGCCAGCCTATAGGCGTGTCATCGGCCATAACCCAGCCGTAGCAAAGTTTCAATGGTGAGGTCTTCATCTACGAGCGGCCAGTGCAGGCCGAAAGGCAGCAGCTCGATCTCCGCCAGCTCGGCGGGAGTCGCCCGCTTGAGGCGCTCTGTGAGCGTCACCGGGAACGCGATCTGCATGCCATCGTCCAAGCAAACGTGGATGATGCCGTCTTCGTGCCACGCTTTTGAGGGCGAGGCGTCCGTGTCGATTTCAGCCGTTACCATGAATTTCCTCCCAGGCTTTCACAAGTTGTGCCTGATGCTGGCAGGCGATGACAAACGCCTCGTTGATCTCTGACATCTTCATGTTTTTGGTTTTGACCACTTCAACCGGAAGCAGATCTGCCAGGAAACCCGGGCTTCAAGACCCCCATGCCGCGCTCGTCCACACTTTCGGCTTTTTGTTCTCCAGCTTTTCCAAATCGAGCGGCGTGCTGTTTTTCGCCTCCAGCTTCTGACCGCGAATTTCCAGGGTAAGCGGACCGGCGAGGTCGGCTTTCTCGAGCCAGAAGCGCAGGCGGATGTCGGAGGTGGTCTGGGCTTCGACACTGGCGGGGCGCTCGACGGGCAGGATGAAGGGCGGCACCTCCTTGCCCGTGGCGTTGATCAGGCGCACGTCCGGCGGCTGCATGAAAAGCGGGCGCGGGCTGGTGTTTTTGTAGCGCACCTCAAGATCGAGCCGGGCATTGCCGAAATCACGCTCCAGCGTGCAGCGGCGGAGCTGCAATGGGGCATCCGCGTTCATTTCGGCCACGGGGCCGTCCTCGTCCCCAGGGGCGCCGGATTGAAAAGACCACCACACGGCGATGCCGCCCGCGATGAGCAGCAGCCAGACCTCGAATCGTTGGAACAAGCGCATGTGGGGAAGAACCGGGTTTTCCGGGGTTGTCAAACCGGGAAGTTGCCCTAGCATGCCCGCCCCCCGACCCCGGCGACCGGTTTGCAGCCCGCCGAATCCGCCCACAGACCCATTTCCCATGAACATCAACGTCGAACACCAGCCCAACTGCCGCGCCGTCGCCCACGTCCGCGTTCCCGCCGACCAGGTCGGCAAGGAGCGTGACGAGATCATCACCTACTTCGCCAGCATGGTGCGCCTCCCCGGCTATCGCCCCGGCAAAACGCCGAAGAGCATCGTCGCCAAGCGCTACGAGAACGAGGTGAAGGACGAGCTGGAAAAGAAGCTCATCAGCGAAGGCCTGCGCCAGGCCGTGAAAAGCGAAGGACTCGAGCTTCTGAACGTCCTGGCCGTGAACGACAAGATGTATCACGACACGGACAAGAGCTTCAGCTTCACCATCGAGATGAGCCTCGCGCCGAAGTTTGAGCTGCCTGAGTACAAGGGCATCCCCGTCAAGCTGCCGCGCATCGAGGCCACCGACGCCGATGTGGACCACGATCTCCTCCACCTGCGCGAAAACCAGGCAACCTACGAAGATGTGGAGCGCGTCGCCGCGAACGGCGATGTCGTCGTCCTCACCGTCACCGGCAGCCTCGACGGCCAGCCGCTCAGCGAGGCCATGCCAGAAGCCCCGGCGCACCTGAAGGAGATGAAGGAAAACTGGTTCCTCCTCGCCGAGGAAGACGATTTCCTCCCCGGCTTCTACGCTGGTCTGGTCGGCATCGCCAAAGACGACGAGCGCACGCTCAACATCACCCTGGCTGACGACTTCAACTTTGAAGCCCTGCGTGGCAAAACCATCGCCCTGACCGCCAAATGCCACGGCGTGAAGAACAAGGCGCTGCCGGAGATCACCGAGGAATTCATCAAGAAGATCGGCGGCGAGGAAATGACCCTCGAAACGCTGCGTGATGAAGTGCGCGATGCCATCCGCCGCCGCAAGGAGCAGGCCCGCGACGCCGCCAAGTCCAACCAGGTCATCGCCCACCTCTTTGAAAAGGTGGAGTTTGAGCTGCCGCAGGAAGTCGTGAACCGCGAGGCCCAGCGCCGCACCAACGAGATCGCCATGCGCGCCATGCAGCAGGGCATCGGCGAGGAAGAGCTCATGAAGCAGCAGGACGAGATCCTCAACAGCGCCACCAACCAGGCCCGCCAGAACGTCAAAGTCAGCTTCATCCTCGAGCAGATCGCCAAGAAGGAAGCCCTCGAAGTCCCCGGCCAGAAGATCGCCATGGCCCTTGCTCAGCTCGCCGAGCGCCAGAAGGTGCCCGCGAAGAAATTCATGGCCGAGGCGCAGAAGAGCGGCCTCATCGACAACGTGCGCGGCGACCTGCTCCTGCAGGAAGCCATGGAGTTCCTCAAGGACAACGCCACCGTCGAAGAAACCGAGCCCGAAGCCGAAAAGTGCGACGT
>CALDGV010000339.1 GCA_937941745.1 uncultured Prosthecobacter sp.
GGCATCACGCTGCAAAACACGGACACCAGCGTTGTGTTTCGTGGCAACAACGGTGTGCTGACCATCAGTCTGGCGGCGGACAATGTCTTTGCCACCTCCTCAAACTCGCTGCTCAGGATCAATGACGAGGCGGTCGTGACAGGAGCCGGAAAAATCACCAAGACTGGCACGGGCACGCTTTACCTTGAAGGCACCAACTCGTACCTGGGCGGCACAGACATCCACAGCGGCACGGTGCAGGTCGGGCGTTCCGAATCTCTGGGCGCTGGAAACGTCAAGCTCGGCAGCGTCGGGGGCGGTGATGCCTCGCTCGTCGGCATTTACGCCGGATACACCCAGTCAAACAACATCGAGGTGATCGCAGGCAGCGGCGGCACTCTGACGCTGGGTTACACGAGCACCTCGACCGAATTCTCCACCAGTTTCACCGGCGCGATCACCTTGAATGACAATCTCGTGATCTTTGGGAACTCAGGAGCCGGGCTTGGTCTGCGTGTTCGCGGGGAGATCACTGGCACGCATGGCATTCACAAAACAGGAAACGGGCGCGTGCGGATCGAAGGCGGCAACGCAGGCTACAGCGGCACCACCACGATTTCGGCGGGGATTCTGCAGGTCGGCAATGGCAGCACAACCGGCACGCTCGGCAGCGGAAACATCGTCAACGACGCGTCCCTCATATTGAACCGCAGCGATTCCTTCACGTTCAACAACACCATGAGCGGCTCGGGATCGCTGACCAAGGCCGGGGCTGGCACGGTCACCATCAGCAATGGTTCCAACAACTACTCTGGTGGAACCAACGTTGCCGCCGGGACACTGCGCATTGGCAATGCCAGTTCGCTGGGCGCGTCTTCAGGTGTGGTGACGATTGGCAGCAGCGGCGGCGGAAATGCCTCGCTCGTCAGCTACCTCGCCGGATGGACTTATGCGCAGGGAATCGTCGTTGCCGCTGGATCGGGCGGCACGCTGACACTGGGGCACTCCAGCACGGCGAATTTAAGCTCGCGCTTCACCGGAAACATCTCTTTGAACGACAACGTGGTCGTGAGCAGTGTCGCGCCAGACGGGTTCGCCATGCGGCTCGAAGGTGTGATTTCCGGAGCGGGTGGCATCACCAAAACGGGTGCTGGAGCCACACGTCTTGAAAACGCCAACACCTACTCTGGCGGCACCACTGTCAGCGCGGGCACCTTGCTCGTGACCAACTCGAGCGGCTCCGCGACGGGCAGCGGCGCGGTGACCACGGCCTCCAGCACCATCCTCGGCGGCACAGGCATGATCTCTCCGACTGGAACGAATAACGTCACCCTTGGTGGCAGCGTGGCTCCTGGCGTGAGCGGCTCGGCCGGAACGCTCACATTCACACCCGTGGATGGCAATGTGACCTTCCAAAGCGGAAGCAGCGCGGCCTTTGAGCTCTTCGGCAATGGCAGCAACGACAAGATCGTGCTCAACGCCTCAGGCTCAGGCGTGATCGACTTCTCAGCCCTCACCGCTGGCAGCCTCGGTGTGACATTCGCGGCTGGATACACCCCCGTCTTGGGCGATTCCTTTGACCTGCTCGACTGGACGGCTGTCTCGGGCAGTGGCATCAGCGGATTAAGCGCCAGCCTGCTCAATGCGAGCACGGCGGGCTTTGACCCCTCCTGGATGTGGGACACCTCGGCCTTCGTGAGCGATGGCGTGATCACGATTGTGCTCGTGCCGGAGCCGACGCGGACTTTTCTCGCCGCGATTGGCGTGATGGCGCTCGCTCTGCGCCGCCGCAGGTAAGTCCGGCGGCAGTTTCGCCAATATACGCGAGGCTTCTGCGGTGGACATTTGGCACGGAATCCGCGTCTATGAGACGCGCCAACCGCGCGTTCCGACAATGACCAAACTTTCCTCCTCGAAACCCCTCAGCAAAAACATTCACCTTCAGCGTTGGGTTACCAAAATGGCCACGCTATGCAAACCGGACAAAATTCACTGGGTGGACGGCTCCAAGGCTGAGTACGACCGCCTCTGCGATGAAATGGTCGATGCAGGCACCTTCACCCGCCTGAACCAGAAGCAATGGCCCGGCTGCTTCTACGCCAAGTCTGATCCGAGCGATGTGGCGCGCGTGGAAGAGCGGACCTTCATTTGCAGCAACTCCAAGGAAGGCGCGGGGCCGACGAACAACTGGATGAACCCCTTTGAGATGAAGGAGAAGCTTCGCAAGCTCTTCAACGGCTGCATGAAGGGCCGCACGATGTATGTGCTGGCCTTCA
>CALDGV010000340.1 GCA_937941745.1 uncultured Prosthecobacter sp.
AGGAGCCGGGATGATCACTTCATCGCCAGGATTCACCACGGCGGCGATAGCGTTGTAGCAGCTGTGCTTGGCACCGCAGTTCACGCTGATCATAGAGGGGTCATACTGGAGGCCGTTGTCCACCAGCAGCTTGGCAGCGATGGCTTCGCGGAGTTCCAGGAGGCCGTTGCTTTCGGTGTAGCGAGTCTTGCCGCTCTGGAGAGCTTCGATGGCGGCCTGGGTGATATGCTCGGGCGTGTTGAAGTCGGGCTCACCGGCGCCGAAGCTCAGCACATCGATGCCCTGCTTCTTGAGAGCCTTCGCCTGGCTGGTGATGGCGAGGGTCATGGAAGGGGCGAGTTCGGCGATGTTTTTGGCAATGAAGTCCATAGGGCGGAAGGTGCTGGCTGGGTGGTAAGGCTCCGGCCAGAGGGCCGGAAAGGGGGCCCTAAAAAGGAGCGGTCGGGCTCTTTGTCAACGCCGAGGGGCTGCCAGCCTGGAATCCTGGGCACGGGTCCACGGTGCCCCCTGGGGCGGCTCAGTCCGCAGGCAGCGGCGGGCAGAAGTTCATCAGCTCGATTTCAAAGGCGTGCTTTTTCTCCGGCTGCACCTCCACGACGCTGATGCTGCCGTAGTCGATGTTGAAGTGGGCCATGTGCCGGAGCGGCTGGCCCAGCAGCAGGGCCAGGATCACGCGGATGATGCCGCCGTGGCAGAAGACGGCCACACGCTTGTGGGGATTGTCGTGCAGGATCTTCAGCAGCGCCGGCTGCACGCGGTGTTCCAGTTCGGCGGCGGATTCTCCATTGGGAATGCCCTTGGCTTCGATGATTTCCAGCCAGTCAAAGGCGCTGACGCCGAAATGCTCCTGCACGCCTTCCCAGCGGTAGCCTGTCCAGTCGCCGAAATCCACCTCACGCAGGGCAGGGATGATGACCGGTTTCAGCCCAGTGCGTCCAGCCAGAGGGGCCAGCGTTTCCTGCACCCGCTTCAGGGGGCTGGCGTAAATGGCGTCCAACGGGGTGTCGCGGAGCCATTCGGAGGCGGCCTGGCCCTGGCGCTGGCCCAGCGGCGAGAGTCCCATGTCAATCCGGCAGCCGCCGAAGACTTTGTGGTAGCGCTCCTCCACCTCGCCATGGCGGATGAGGTAAAGTTGCGTCGGGTGATGGGGCAGATGCAGTTTCAAGGCTGTCTCTGACATGACACGGAAGCCTGTTTCCGGCAAGGACGGAGCGGCACGCTGAGGGTCAGCAGGCACCTTCGCAGACCTCCACGCAGATGGCGGTGCAGTTGTCACGTCCAGACTCGTTCACGGCATGCTCCACCACCTTGTAGGCACGGGGTTTCTCGTCGGGGGCGGACTTCAGGTGCTCCTCGATCCGGAAGTCCCAGAGACCGTCGGTGATTCCATCGGAGCAGATCAGAAAGCGGTCACCCGGCTGGCAGCGAACGCTGCCAATCTGTGGTCGCAGGGTCTGCTGGCCTGCTCCCAGAGCTTGGTCCAGGCGGTTCCGGCCCGGATGAGTGCGCGCTTCGCGCTCGTTGATCTTCCCCTGGCGCCGGAGCCAGCCCACGTAGCTGTGGTCATCCGTGATTTGTCTCAGGGCGCCGCCCGCCGGCAGGTAGTAAATACGGCTGTCGCCCACATGTGCGAAGTACATCACCTCCGGCGTGAAGCAGACCAGGCTCAGTGTGGCCCCCATGCCGGCGCATTCATCGGGATAGACCTGGCTCATCTTGGTGATCTCCTGATGCACCTTCAGGCAGAGCTCCTCGAGCACATCGCCAAAGCCTGAACTGATGCCCTGCGCGGCGAGCTTGTAGCTTCGCGGCATCAGCCGCATGACCTGCTGAACCACCATCCGGCTGGCAAACTCTCCGGATTTCGCCCCGCCCATGCCATCACTCACGGCAAACACAAAATCTCCCTCCGCCATGGTCGCCTCGCCGATCTTTCCCAGGTAGCGCACTTCGTTGGCATCGTAGGTCAGGGCCAGGAAGGAGTCCTCATTGTTCTTCCGGAAGCGTCCCACATGAGTCATGCCGGACCAGACAAGGCGCGGCGGGGCGGAAGCAGAGGCGGGGGAAGGTGTCATCAAGGTCGGGAGAGTGTGGAAAAGGGCATCGGGCCTTCTCCGTTCTGGAAATTCCTGCCCGAAGCAGGCTGAAGGATCAAGCATTTCGATCACCCGAGTCTCGACAGGACTTCCAGACCGACTTTAAAGGAGACCCACTTATGAAACGCTGGCGCATCGCAGGCATCAATTTCGACCACTTCCACATGGGGGACCTGCTCCGGCAGACCTCTGAGCATCCCAACGCGGAGATTGTCGCCATCTGCGATGAGCATCCGGAACGCATGGTGGAGGCTGCGCGGAACTTCAGCCTGAGCCCCGACCAGGTCTTCACGGACCACCGAGCCTGCCTGGAGCAGTCGAAGCCCGACATCGTCGTGCTCTGCCCGGCGGCCTCCAAGCACGGCGAATGGGTGGAAAAAGTGGCCCCTTTCGGCACACACATCCTGATGGAGAAGCCCTTTGCCGGCAGCGTGGCGGAGGCAGACCGCATGGTGGCGGCGATGCAGACCACCGGCAAGGTTCTGGCCATCAACTGGCCGCTCGTCTGGGATGCTGCGCAGCAGACCGCGCACCGCCTGATCCAGGAAGGCCTCATCGGAGAGCCGCTGGAGTTTCAGCACTGCGGCGGCAACCGCGGCCCGCTGTATCATGGAGCGGACAAGATTGAAAAGGAGCCCACGGCTGAAGAAAAGTCCGCCAGCTGGTTCTACAGTGCGGCCCAGGGCGGAGGCTCGCTGCTCGATTACATGGGGTATGGCACCACGCTCGGCACCTGGCACCTGGGGGCCAAGGTGCCTGAGGAGGTCACCTGCACGTGGCATGGAGCTCCGGGACTGGAGGTGGATGAGCATGCCATTGCGGTCATCCGCTACCGGCACGGCCTGAGCCGCAGTGAAACACGCTGGGGCACTTTCACCGATCCCTGGACCCACCAGCCCCAGCCCAAGTGCGGCTTCGTCATCCGCGGCAGCGAGGGCACGCTGAGCTGCTATGACTACGAGCCTTTTGTCCGTGTGCAGACTCGTGCCCGGCCCGAAGGCTATGAAATCCCTGCGGACCCTGTGCAGGCTCCCAACCGGAACCCCATCGAACACCTGATCCATCACTTGGAAACGGGGGCGCCCCTGATCGGCCCGCTTTCCCTCGGCATCAGCCGTATCGGCCAGCAGATCGTGGACACCGCTTTTCTCAGTGCCCAGCAGAAGAAAACCCTGCCGCTGGTGAAATGAGACCTCATTCCCTCATGCGCCCTCTTTTTGCCCTGCTTACCGTCCTCGTCACTCCGGTCTGCGCCCTGGACCTGCGGCTGCCCACCGACAACGATTCGCTCCTGAAGGGCAGTGGGCCGGAATACTTCCAGTTTGTAGACCGGAACTTTGAGGGGCAGGTGAGCTACCCTTGGGAGGGTGGGCAGTTCGGCTTCTGGCGTGATCCCCGCCGGACCAGTGCGGGCATCGCCTATGCACGTTTCCATGAGGGCATGGATGTGAAGCCGCTCCGCCGTGATGCCAAAGGCGACCCTCTGGATGAAGTGAAGGCCATCCTGGCAGGGGAGGTCGTGCACGTGGCACCGCCAGGAAAAAGCAACTACGGAAGCTATCTCGTG
>CALDGV010000341.1 GCA_937941745.1 uncultured Prosthecobacter sp.
CAGCCAGAATCAGCGCCAGGTGGTCGAATCACCTCGTGATGGCATCGTTCTCAGCGTGCAGGCGACGGATGGAACCTTTCTGCGTCCAGGTTCACCCATCTGCGTGATCATTCCTGAAACCGAGAGCCGCTTTGTCGAAATGTGGCTGGATGGCAATGACATGCCTTTGATCACGCCGCGCCATGTCAGCGAGGATGGTTCGGTGATTCCAGGCAGTGAAGTTCGTCTCCAGTTTGAGGGCTGGCCCGCCATTCAGTTCGTGGGCTGGCCGAGTGTGGCTGTCGGAACCTTCGGGGGGGAAGTGGTTTTCATTGATCCCGCCGATGATGGCATGGGCAAGTTTCGAGTGGTGGTGGCTCCCAAGCCTGATGTCTTTGTTCGGGATGGGAAAGAAGTGGTCGAAGAGTGGCCCAGCAATCGCTACCTGCGTCAAGGTGTGAGGGCAAATGGCTGGGTTCTTCTGACTGTGGTCCCCCTTTGGAAGGAGATCTGGCGTCAGATCAACGGCTTCCCGCCAGTGATCTCAGACAAGGAGCCAGATGCGAAGAAATAGCATGAAACCCTTCTTTCAGATCTGGATCGCATGTGTCCTGGCACTCACCTCTGCTCTGGGTGACACCATCACGCTTTCGAAAGTCATTGAGTCAGTCACCTCCCGCTACCCACCCTACCTGATTGCCCTGATTGAGCGCGACATCGCCGCCGGACGGCTGCGCCAGGCTCAGGGTGCTTTTGACCTTAATTTTAGAGCCACCGGCAGCTTTCAACCCAACGGGTATTACGACAACAGCGTCGGTGACTTTGTCTTTGACCAGCCGCTGCCATTCTGGGGGGGGAATGTTTTTGCTGGCTACCGCATCAGTTCCGGGAGCCTGGCCGATTATGACAAGAACCGTACTCAGCTTGATGGCGAAATCCGTGCCGGCATCCGGCTGAACCTTCTGCGAGATGGTCCGATTGATTCACGGCGCGCAGCTTTGTGGAAAGCGCGCCTGGATCAGGAGATTGCAGATCCTTTCATCCAGCGTCAGCACCTCGACATTGTCCGTGCGGCCACGAGATCCTATTTCAACTGGGTTGGCATGGGCCTTCGTCTCAGCGTTACAGAACAGTTGGAGCGTCTGGCGGAAGACCGTGACAACTCCATTGCAGAGCTGGTAGGCAAAGGCCAGCTTGCCCCTATCGTCAAAACGGACAACGAGCGCCTCGTGGTGAGCCGCAAGCTCGCCGTAGTTCAGGCCAGGCGGCGTTTTGAGGCTGCAAGCATCGAACTCTCGCTCTTCTTTCGCGACGAGAAGGATGAACCGGTGATCATCAGCCGTCATCATCTGCCGGGTGGTTTTCCATCGGTGGGTCTGCCTGATGAAAAAAAAGTCGGTCCTGACATTCAGTCGGCTTTTGTGCTGAGGCCTGAACTCCGTCGCATCCGGCTGGTGGCAGACAAGTTTGGGATCGATCAGCGGCTGGCAAAAAACAACCTTCTGCCCAACCTCGATCTGACTGCGGGTGTCTCGGAAAACCTTGGCAAAGGTCCTTACAAGGATCGTGAGCGCACAGAGAGTTCGATTGGCATCGAGTTCAGGGTGCCGTTGCAGCGAAACGAGGCCAAAGGCCGTCTCGAGGTCATCACGGCCGAACTTCAGCGGCTGGATGCCGATGCTAAATTTGCCCGTGAACGCATCGTGGCAGAGGTCAGGGATGCGTGGAGTGCCATCAAGGCCGCGCATGAGCAAATCACGATGACGCGTCAAAATGTGGACCTGGCGGTGAAGCTCGAGGAAGCCGAGCGCCAGCGCTTCACTCAGGGAGCCACAGACCTTCTCGCCCTGCAGATTCGTGAACAGGCTACATTTGATGCCCGGCTGCTGGAGGTGGATGCCAGGGCTGATTTCTTTCGCTCAATCGCTGACTATGAAGCTGCTTCAGCTCTCAAATTGAAGGCCTGGAAGGTGGCCGCTGACTAGGTCAGGTCCGCCATCGTGCCGCGGGTGACACCGAGCTGCGATTGCGCCTTCAAATCGCGCCAGATGTCTTCTCCTCCCCTCCTGCCTCGCATCAGGGCCTGATAGGCCTGAATGATCTTTTGGGATTCACCGAGATCCTGCTCCAAAAGCTCGATCCTGTAGTGGCGAAGGCCCGCCTGCATCAAGCCGCTGAAATACTGTGCACCAGTTTGCGGGACCGCGTTGAAGAGCGTGTTTCGGCAGCCTACGTCCGCCTTCAGAGGATGCTCCATGCCCACTCGGTCGCGAAGGCGGACTTTGTGATGTTCGCAGGGACGTCCGCAGTTCGTGAAGTCAGTGCCGGTTGAGAGGAAGGCGGCAAAGGCGCAATGCTCCATGTGAAACATGGGCATGTGCTGATGCAGCGTGATTTCAAACCACTCCGGCGGCGCGCCAGCCAGAAGGTCAAGCACCTGCTCAATGTTCAGGTCGTAGCTGATCGTCAGCCGCTGCAAGCCGGCATGCTTCAGAAAACTCGCGGTCAGGGGGTTCGCCACATTGAGCGAAAAATCTCCGGTGATGGGGATGCCAGCATCCCGGAAGTGGGCAATGGCACCGAGGTTGCGGATGAGCACACCATGCGGCTCGGCACGTTCGATGAGCTTGAAGAAGCCGGCTTCACCCGATTTTTGGATGCGCGGCGTTGCCAGCCAGATCTCGGCACGACCATCCTGCCGCACCTTTTGGACTGCGTCGGGATACCGGCGGATGTCTTCAAAGTCGATGTAGAGCCGGGTGATGCCCGAGTTCAGGGCTGCATCCATCTGTTCGAAACTGCGGCAGAGGACATGCAGCACGGGGTCAGGGTTGGCTGCTGATGCATCGCTCAGTGGAGGCATCAGCGATTCAAATGAAACCTTCACAGGCTCATAGACGGCTGGCGCAGCAGAGCCGCTGGTGCTGCAAGCTTCCACCAAAGCGCGGCGCATGCGGTTCAACTCACTCACGGGCACGATCAAGTCACCCTCAAGACGAACTTCGACCTCGCCGAGCTCGAAGCCGGTGCCTCCGAGCCTTCTGAGCTGCTCCTTCAGGCTTTCCTGGGTCAGTGGCCGCTTTGTTGCTACTTCCAGGGGCATGGCTGAGATCACCTGGATCTCGTCGTGTCCCTTGCAAGAGAGCATCAAAGGCTCGCCAGCCCTCCCGCTCACCACGAGGTCGAGCTGCTCTTTCTTCC
>CALDGV010000342.1 GCA_937941745.1 uncultured Prosthecobacter sp.
GGAAGACAAAGTCCGGCCGCACGGACTTCGTGGGCTTCAAGGTCCGCACGCGCTTCTGTTCCACCGCGCCTGGGGCGGGCAGCCTGGGCTCGGAAACTGGCAGCCGCAGCGCCACCTGCCGCCGCCAGCCCGTGATCCGGGCCTCCCGCATCATCGCCATCAGCCGCCCTTCCGTCGTCCGGTTCCCCTTCGACCGGATGCGCGACATCACCTCACTGCGTTTTTCAGGCGTGAAGACATCGGGCATGGCCCATCCAACGCCGCCGTCCCCAGTCATTCAACACGCATCTGCCCCGCAGTCATGGCGCGCAGGCCTTTCCTGACAGCACGACTTTGGTCAGGAAGGCCCAAGGCCTTCCTCCTCACAGCCCAGGGTTGCCTGCGTCAGCAGGCTACCCTGAGAACCTCGCCCCTCATCCCACCTTTTCAGCGGGAACCCGGAAAGGGTTCCGTCTCGGCAACACCAACATCCTCCGCCGCGATCGTGACGGAACCGCGACGCGGTTCGTGATCGTGTGGGTGGGTTTCCTGTATGGGCATTCCCAGGGTAGCGCCTGCGGCGAAACCCTGGGCTGCATGACGCAAGCCCCTCGGGCTTGGCCCCGCGTGCCCCGGTCGAAGGCGTGACCACCCTGACAGTTCGCCCCGAGCTCCAAGGCCTGGGCGAGCCGACGGTGAAGGAAGGGAGCGCGGGCATTGCCTCGCTGTGCTCGCCCTCCGGGCAGCCTTCGGCTGGCTATCTCCGCTCCGCTTCGGTTCCTGCCCGCAGCAAAACATCGGGCAGCGGAGCCGCGAAAAATCCGAAGGCGGACAAGAGTGTCCGCGCTCCTCTCAAAAGCTCTCCTCTCCAACAAGCCCTCCCGCCCGACCTCTCGCCCAGGCCTCCTCTCCCGCCCTGAAGGCCAAAGGCCTTCCGTCTCCCAGCCCAGGGTTGCCTGCGTGGCAGGCTACCCTGGGTCCAACCGTCCCCACGCCGCCCTTTTCAGAAGGAACCCGGAAAGGGTTCCGTCCCGGCGGCGAAACATCCACCGCACCCTCACCACCGGCGCAGCGCATTGATGAGTTCATCCAGCTTGTCCATCACCTGCTGGAGCTGGCTGAAGTTGTAAAAGCCATCCGCCTGCTGGCTCAGTGTGCTCACGCTGTTGCTGTTCGTTCTCGTCGTCTGGATCGCTGCTGCCAGGTCGCCAAAATTCACCGGGCCGGGATCGCCCTATGGCATCAATCAAGTTCGCACCTGGAGCGGCATCTCCACCACCTTTGCAGACCGAAGGTCCAACTGCACCATTCCGTAATCCAGCAGCTCCGGTTCTGGCTGATTCACGGCTGGGACCGAAAACAAGAGTAGCCGCCGGTCTTCACCGGGCACTGCCCGCACCACTCCTGCTGCTCGCATCACCCGCAGGTGCTTGCTCACCCCGTCAAAGTCGCGTTTCAGCATCGTCGCGAGTTGAGATGCGCACAGTGGTCCGTGCTTCACCAGGAGCTTTAACATTTCCCACCTCAGCGGATTGCCCAGCGCCGCAAAAAACCTCGGTGCATTCGACGGTGGTGAAATGACCTGCTCCGCGGAGGAGGTGCCTAGCGTCACCGTTTCCATCGCAGACTTGGCCAATGACGGGGAAGTGCTCACGTTCGACATTTCGCGCTCAAGGCTCGGAGGAAACAAGCTCAAAGTCGGAGTTTTTTGGCGGATGATTGACCTTTTTGACCTCAATGATGACCAAAAATGTCGGATAATCGACCTCCAACACGTCAATGTCGGATGATTTGGACCGGAATTTGATGAAAAATCAGTCGATGGTGAACCGAATGGTCGGATAATTGGCCCCAAACGGGTCAACGTCGGAGAAAACGATCGGATAATTCACCTCAAATCAGTCGATGTCGGAAAAGATGGGCGGATAAAACAGCCTTTTCCGGCACTTTTTCGGAGGTGCCGGGCCTGGCTGACTTTTGCTGGCACCTCGTGCATGCACCCATCACCAGAGGTCGATGGGCTGGTGGAGGGGGGGCTGGATGAGTTCGGTCTGGGGGAGGCTTTCCTGGAAGCGGGCTTTGAACCAGGCCTGGGAGTCTTCCTCGCCGTGGACGAGGAGGAGCTTGTGGGGGCGGACGGCTTCGGCGTATTCGGCGAGCTGCTCGCGGGTGGCGTGGGCGCTGAGGTCGTAGCTTTCGATGCGGGCGTGGGCTTCGACGGCGGGGAGGTCGGGGGAGAGCTTGATCTTTTCTCCGGGCCTGGCGTGGCGGAGGCGGTAGCCGGGGGATTCGGGGTCGGTGTAGCCGACGAAGGCGACGGCGTTGCGGGGGTTGTCGATGAAGCGGGCGGCGAACTGGTTGGAGGTGGTGCCTTCGGTCATCATGCCGCTGGAGAGGAGGTAGATGGTGCGGGGCTGGTAGGTGAACTGGCGGGGGCCGCTGCGGCGGCCGCGCTTTTCGGGCTGGACGAGCATTTTGACGTCCTGGAGGAGCTGGAGGCCGGGGTAGTTGCGGCGGGCGCGGGTGCTGTAGTGGTCGTAGAGGACGGTGATCTTGGTGCCGAGGCCGCCGATCTGGACGGGCATTTCGGGGATGAGGCCTTCTTCATGGAGCTCGTGGAGCATGAGGAGGACTTCCTGGGTCTTGCCGAGGGCGAAGACGGGGATGAGGAGGGAGCCGTTGGCGTCGAAGGTGTCGCGGATGAGGGCGGCGAGGCGCTCTTTTTCGCCTTTGCGGGTGTGGTCGGCGGGGCGGGCGTAGGTGCCGCGGGTGGTTTCGAGGACGAGGACGTCGATGCCCTGGGTGGGGAAGTCGGCGGCCATGGCGATGGTCTGGGGCTCGAAGTTGACGTCGCCGGTGTAGAAGAGGGTGCTGCCGGCCTGGCGGATGAGGACGCCGGTGGAGCCGAG
Source organism: uncultured Prosthecobacter sp. (assembly GCA_937941745.1). GTDB lineage: Bacteria > Verrucomicrobiota > Verrucomicrobiia > Verrucomicrobiales > Verrucomicrobiaceae > Prosthecobacter. Next base: position 2,889 of record CALDGV010000342.1, read on the forward strand.
GATGTGGCCGGCGTCGTGGAGGCTGGCCTGGATGTCGGTGTCGGGGAGCTCGAAGGGGTGCTGGAGGTCGCGGTAGATGTATTGGGCGCGGTTGTCGTCGAGCTCGCGGTGGGTGAAGAGGGGGTATTCGTGGATGCTGTGCTCGGTGCGCTGGGCGGTCATGACGTTGACGGAGTTGTGCAGCATGGAGCTGGTGATCTCTCCGGTGATTTCGGTCATGAAGACGGGGGTGTGCGGCTGCTTGCGCATGAGCACGGGGAGGGAGCCGATGTGGTCGTGGTGGGCGTGGGTGATGAGGACGGCCTGGGCGCTGGCGTGGGGGAGGGGGCCGAAGTCGGGGAGGGCATCGAAGCCGACTTCCTTGGGGTGCATGCCGGAGTCGAGGACGATGCGGTGGCCAGCGCTTTCGAGGAGGTAGGAGTTGGCGCCGATTTCGCGGCGTCGGGTGAGGTTGCGGAAGCGCATGTGGTGAGGTGCCCTGGGATGGAGGGGGCGGAGACTAGGCGGTGTCTGGCATTGTGCCAGCAGCTTTCATGCTAGGGGGGGGGCGCTTCTGCGCCTGAGGCATGAAAGGGGCGGCCTGCTCCGGGAGGGGGAGGGGGGCAGGGGGCGGGCCTGGGGGGCA
>CALDGV010000343.1 GCA_937941745.1 uncultured Prosthecobacter sp.
CTGGATCGTCCCATCGGCATCGCGACGAAGCAATTAACGGAGATGATGAAAGTGTGAGCAAGGCACGGGCGGGACTGTGTCCGATCCTCAGGTCAGCCATTCAGGACTTGTGCAGTGCTCATTCCCAGTCTTTTAACTGGTTGCAGCCATGAGCGAGCGTCCGCCTCCACCCCTCACTGAATATTTTTTCGAACGACATCCCTGGAACAACCAGTGGATCCTGTTTGGCATCGCCTTGGTGGTTTCCTGCTTTGACTACCTGGCTGGCCCCATTGTTTTCTTTCCCATCCTGTTCGTCATTCCCGTCACGCTGATGGCGTGGAACTGCGGACTCCGCACAGCCTTGGTGCTGGGAGCCATCCTGTGTGTCATTCGATTCTCGATCCAATATGCCTGGGGCATCCCCTACACGCTGCCCGTGGCCATCATCAACGCCGGCGTGCGCCTCGCCGTCCTGTTCATCATCACCTTCCTATGCGGCAAACTGTCCGAACAGACTCAAGCCCTGCGCGCCCGCGTCCGCACGCTCGAGGGGCTCCTGCCCACCTGCTCCTTTTGCAAAGACATCCGGGACGAAACCGGAAACTGGCACCAGATTGAAGAATACGTCAGCTCGCGTTCCGAGGCACGCTTCACCCACGGCATTTGTCCGAATTGCGTCACGACGCACTACGGCGATATTCTGAACAAGGAAGCAAAGGATGCGGATCTGCCCATTGGCTAAGACAAGCCGTGATTGTCGAGCAAGTAACCGAATGAACCCATGTCCGCGAGCCGCCTTCGCGTTCATTCAAACACACCCGGCGTGGCGAGTTCCACAGCATGCTGATCAGGATCACGAAAATAGAGGCTGATGGCGTTTGATGGCCATCTCACACGGCTTTCCACCGCGATGCCTTGAGCCCGCAGACGTTCTTCCCAATCGGTCACGGAATCTGCGGAGATACCGAAGCAGAGGTGCAATGGACCGTTTCCATCGTGCGCAGGCACGGTGCCGCCCGGCAGCGTGGTGGGCTGAAGACTGGCCCCTCGACGAAAGAGCAGCAGCACCTGCTGTGCGGTGATGCGCAGAACGCAGAAGCGGTCATCGCGGAGCAGCACAGGCAACTCGAAGAGGCCGGTGTAAAAGGCGACGGCGCGATCAAGGTCGTCCACATAAAGCGCGGACTCGGCGAGGTGGGTGATCTTGAGGTTCATGAGTGCTACGAATGCAGATGCGCAGTGACGACCAGTTCAATGGTGAGATTGTAAGGCAGGTAATCCGGTGTGAAGGCCGTGCGGGCATGACGACCTCGATCACCAAGCACCGCGACAAAAAGATCGGACGCGGCATCAAGCACGAGCGGCGTATTGGGACCGCCCGATGCGCTGGCGACATGGCCTTCGACGCGCACAAGCCGCTCCAACCGATCAAAGCCGCCCAGAGCATCGTGGATCTGTGCGAGCACGTTCAGCGCAGCGAGCCGGGCGGCGGCGAGCCCTTCCTCCACAGAGAGCTCCGCACCCACTCGCCCCGTGTAACGACACTGCCCGTTTTCTATCGGCAACTGTGCGGAAATATAGAGCCAGCGGCCGCAGATGACCCAGGGTTCATAGTTCCCGGCAGGGCGTGGTGGATCGGGCAAGGTCAGCCCGAGTTCGTTCAATCGTGATTCGATGTTCATGGTTTAAAACTCCCTCAGTAATCGTCCGCCACCGACCAGCGGGTCTGTGAATCCATTTTCCCGCAGCGCATGCCAGAAGGTGACAGCATTGATGCCAAGTATGGGAATGCCGATGACGGGTTCAAGTTTTTCGGTGACTTCGAGCAGACTCATGTTCGTGCCGCACTGCACGACGGCATCCAGTTTGTTATCGTCGGTGGCGAGATATTCGAGGATGGCCCTTTCCTTGGCCCAGTCGGGAATGTGCATGGCGTCAGCGCAGGAGAAACCGAACGTGGTGACGACCTCAAATCCAAGATCTTCAAACAGGCGTTTGGCGGACTCGTTGCCTTTCTTGTCGAAGGGCGTGAGCAGTCCGATTCGGTGGGCGCCGAATTTCTTCAAAGCGGCGGGAGCGGCATCATGCCACGTCGCCCATTTCAGTGAGGAGTGAGATTCCACTTCCTTCATGGGGGCGCGGATTTGATCGATGCCAGAAAGGATGTGTTCGAGGCTCATGCCCATGAGCATGTATTCCGGCTGCGCCAGCCTGGCCGTGTCCACGGCGGATCGAAGCCCACCAAGGAACTGCTTTTGGTATTCCAACAGATCCGCCTCGGTCTCGAGCTTCGGCCTCGGCGTGATGACATTCACGGTGTGCAGCCCCACACCGCGCAGGCCATTGGACCCTTGGTTGGCAAAAATGAGGCTCCACAGCTCATGTTCCATGCTGGTGTTCGTGGCCGGGATGACGAGGCCGAACTTCTTTCGAAAGCTCCTCACATCAGGATAGCTGCGGGATGAGTCGATCTCGCC
>CALDGV010000344.1 GCA_937941745.1 uncultured Prosthecobacter sp.
GGGTGCTCGTGCATGACGGGCAAATGTATCGTCCCAAGCAGATCCACGAGCTGTTCTATGGCCGTGCGCACCTCGTCTTCGGCTGGGCCAAGCCAGACGTGAGCCTGGGAGTGCCTTGGGATCATCTGGCGGACTACTGCGCGCTCGCGATTCGCGATGACATATCCTCCGAACGTGGTCTGGCGTATGCCTTGGGCTGGATGGTTCACATTGTCGGCGATTCGCTGATCAAATCGGTACAGCCTGGCATCCGCATGCATTTGCTCGACGGTGTTTACACCCCGCGAAACCGCATCGTGCAGGACCAGTTCACGTTTCACACGATTGGAGGCGAGTTGGGCATTGATTGGCTCAAAACCTTCCGCGACATGGCCGCGACGCCCGTGGAGGCGATTCAACCGCACTACATGCGCATCAGTGAGAAGCGTGGAGAACTCGGCAAACTCTTCGATGAAGGCTGGAAGCCCGAATTGCAGCCGCTTTTGACCGCCGTGCTCACTGAGAATCGCCGCTGGCTGCCGCGCCACACCGAGGACGTGCTGCGTGTGGCGCAGCGTGACAGTGAAGAAGCAAAACGCGTCAGTGGCGGCCTGGAGCATGACAAGATGATCCAAATCGCCGAGGCAGCGGGCATGCGCCAGACGCTCGTCACCATCGCGGAGCAATGCGCCGATTTGATCGAGCAAGTCGCGATGCAGGTGCCCGAGTGGCGTGGATTGAAGCGCAATCCGTCGAACGAATGGAGCGAGTTGAAGAGCAAATGGCGCGTCGGATGACGCCATAGTGGTCCGCACAGTCCTCTGTGCGGTGCGTGGCATGCTCTTGGTTTTGCTAAACGGTAAAAACCTCGCATGGAGCCGTGCAGTAACGCTTTGCGGACATTCGGCACGATGAGACATGGCGGAGCGCCGCACAGGGGACTGTGCGGACCACTTTATGTCAGCCCACCAATCGGCGAACCCATGTAGAGCGTGTGCGGGCGGCCGGTGAAGTCTTTCCAGAGTGTTTCGCGGGGAAGACCGAGCGCTTCGTAGATCGTGGCGGCGAGGTTTTCGGGCGTTTGGGCGTCGCTGATGGGATAGCCGGCGATTTTGTCGGTTTCACCGATGACGCGGCCTCCTTGAATGCCGCCACCGGCGAGCAAAACGCTTTGCACATGGCCCCAGTGGTCACGACCGGGCAGGGCGGTGGCGGTGATGCTCTTGATTTTCGGCGTGCGGCCAAATTCACCGCCCATGACGATGAGTGTCTCATCAAGCTGGCCGCTGGCGTCGAGATCCTCGATCAAGGCACTCACGGCCTGATCCATCGGCGGCAGCAGGAAGTTCTTCAGATTCGGCCACGCGGCCTGATGCGTGTCCCAGGTCTCGTTGTTGCCGAGATTGACCTGCACAAGCCGCACGCCGCTTTGCACAAGATTTTTGGCCATGAGCAGCGACCAGCCGAAGCTGTGGCGACCGTAGCGGTCGAGCAGCTTGGGATCGACTTTCTCCAAACTGAACGCGTCATGCACCTTGCGATTGCTCAGCAGGCCGATGGCGGCCTGACGCGTGGAATCGAAGGCTTCATCTCCCGCGAGCGCGGTGAGGTCGTTGGTTTGCGCTTCGAGCGCGTTGCGCAGCGAGACGCGGTCCATCACGCGGTCGAGCGTCAGCCCCTGCGGCAGCGAGAGATGCGGGGCCTGGAACTTCAGCTTGTCGTCTTTTTCAAAGCCGCGCTCGTGGTGAAACAAATACTGTGGATAAGCTCCATAGTGATTCGGATGGTAGGGCGACATCTCCAGGAACCACGGATCATGCTGCGAGCCGAGCATGCCGCCGAACTGGCCGGCGAGCGTGCGTCCCCCGCGATGCACGAGCTTGTCTGGCAGCACGATGGAAGGCGGCAGGTTGTCTTTGCGCTTGGGCAGCAGCGCGGTGGCGAGCGCGGCGATGCTGGGATGATCGGACTTCTTCGGCTTGGTGGGATCAAAGCCGAGCGGTGCGTCGCTGCGGCCCGTGAGCATGATGTGATGCCCCAGCGAGTGATCGCTGCTGCCATGCGTGAGCGAGCGCACGAGCGACCACTTCTTTGAAATGCGCGCGAGATTGGGCATGTGCTCGCAGATGTGCAGGCCCGGCGTGCGCGTGCGGATGGGTTTGAACTCACCGCGATACTCCATGGGCGCGTCCGGCTTCATGTCGAAGCTGTCCTGCTGCGCCAGACCACCGCTGAGGAAGATGTAGATCACCGACTTGGCCCGTGCTGGCTGAGTCGCCGCAGTCATGGCCTGCAACGCCGTGAGATGGTTCATCCCGAGGCCCAACAAACCGACAGCGCCCGCCTGAATCATATCACGGCGGCTCATGGGATGGACTGGATGCGGGAATGACATGCGCCACGAAATACGCCCGGCTTCCGCCCAGCCTTTCCGAGCACCTTACTTTCGATTCCAGGCACCCAGCTTGACCTTGTAGTCGGCAGAGGGGGATTCCGCGCTCTTTTGCCGCAAAATCTTGGTCACGACCAGGATGCCATCTTGAATGATCACCCGAAGATCGGCTTCATCGCCCTCTTTGAGTGCCAATCCCTCCGGGATGGTCGTTTTGATCGGATACATGGGGCTTCTTAAGCCCGGCAAGCGTCGCGAGCAAGCCACGTCTCCGCCTCAAATCAGCTCCGGCATCGGCTGCCAGGAGTCGGTGAGATACTGCGGACGACCCGTCAGATCGTTGAGCGTGGTCTTCACGGTGTCGATGCCCATGTGCTTGTAGAGCGTGGCAAAGACCTCGCCGAAATGCACGGGACGTTCGGTGGGTTCGCCGCCGAGCTTGTCGGTGGCACCGATGACCTGGCCGGTGCGCAATCCGCCTCCGGCGAGCAACGCACCGCCGACACGAGGCCAATGATCGCGACCACCGTCTTTGTTCACGATAGGGGTGCGGCCAAACTCGCCCCAGGCGACGACGGCCACGTCTTTGTCGAGGCCGCGCTCGTGCAGATCCTCGACGAGGGCGCTCATGCCTTGATCGAAGAGCGGCAGATGGCGGAGGAGCTGCGGGTAATTGTTGTCGTGGAAGTCCCAGCGGCCGAAATTCAACGTCACCACCCGCGCACCGGCTTCGACGAGGCGGCGGGCGAGCAGGAAGTGCTCCAGATTCATCGGGGCACCGTCGCCGTAGTTCTTGGGATCGCCTTTGCCGTAGCGTTCGCGTGTTTTGAGGGTCTCCTTGCTCAAATCGAGCGCGTTGAGCAGCTTGCTGGAGGTGAGGACGTTCAACGCCTGTTGGTTGAAGGCGTCCATGCTGCTCACGAGTCCGCTGGCGTCGATTTCGCGGCGGAAATTGTCGAAACCGGTGAGCAGCGAGCGGCGGTCCTCAAGGCGGTCGAGCGTGATGCCGTTGAGCTGGAGATCTTCCACACCCGCGCCATTCGGGCGGAAGGCGGAGTGCGTGTTGCCGCAGTAACCGGGATGCCCCGGCGAGCCGTAGGGCGGATGACCGGCCTTGGGCGCGAGGCCGACGAAGGCAGGGATCGCGGGATCAGCCTGTCCATTGAGCTTAGAAATGACCGAGCCGAAGGACGGCGGATCGGAAAGGCGGCCCGTGGGAGCATTGCCACCGTTCGGAGGCGGCGCTTTGCCGGTGTAGCAGATGAAGCTGTCGTGCGCACCATTCGGCGAGCCCCACATGCTGCGGATGGGCACCAGCTTGTCCATGATCTTCGCGAGACGCGGCGCGTGCTCGGAGATGTGGATGCCGGGGACGGCGGTCTTGATGGGTTTGTAGGGTCCGCGAATCTCCAGCGGCGCGTCCATCTTCAAATCATACATGTCTTGATGCGGCGGAGCGCCGCACATGTAAATCATGATCACCGACTTGAAGCTGCGGCCCGCTTTGGCCTCCGCCTCGGCCTTCAAAAGCTCCGGCAACGACAAGCCGCCCATGGCGAGACCGCCGATGCGCATGAAATCGCGACGCGAGACGCCGTCGCAGAGTTTGCCGTGGGATTTGCCGGAGAGGGTGAGCATTTGAGGGTGCCAAAATAAGCACCGAACGTGCCGGAACTATCAGCAAAACCGCGTTAAGTGCCGACCATGCGCCGCACGCTTCTCAGCTTCATGTCCCTCACCGTTGCCGCCACCGCCGTTGATTTGAAATGGTCACAACTGCCGCCGTTGCCTGATGAACGAGGCTTCGCCGGTTCCTTCGCCGGTGTGAGCGGTGGAGCGCTCATCGTGGCCGGCGGCACGCATTTCATCGACAAAATGCCGTGGGAAGGCGGCACGAAGCTCTGGTATGACACGGTTTACGCTTTGGAGCAGTCTGACGGCCCATGGCGTGTGGTGGGCAAGCTGCCGAAGCCAAATGGCTACGGCGTGAGTCTCACGATGAAAAACGGACTCGTCATCTTGGGTGGTGGAAACGTGACGGAACACTTCCGCGAGGTGTTCTGGCTAGAGGACCAGGTGGCGCTGCCGCCGCTGCCGCAGTCTTGTGCTTACATGAGCGGATGCGTGCACGATGACGTGATCTACATCGCCGGCGGCATCGAAAATCCGAAGGCGACAAGTGCGCTGAACACGTTCTGGGCGCTCGATTTGAAACAAAAGAACGCTCAATGGCAGGCACTGCCCCCCTGCCCCGGCAAACCGCGCATTTTGAGCTGCATGGCCGCTGCGAATGGCGCGGTGCATCTGTTCAGCGGCGCGTCATTGAAGCCCGGCCCCGATGGCAAACCGGAGCGCGAGTGGCTGAACGATGCGTGGGGCTACACGCCGCCTTCTCGTAGCGGCGAGCGTCAGCTTGCCGATTCTGAAGGAAG
>CALDGV010000345.1 GCA_937941745.1 uncultured Prosthecobacter sp.
TGTTCGTCTTCACGCCGCGGATGCGGAACTCACGCAGGCCGCGGTCCATGCGGTCGAGCGCCTGCTCGTAGGTGCGGGCAAAGACGGTCATCTTCACCAGCATCGAGTCATAATAGGGCGTGATGACCGCGTTCGTGGCGCCGAGCGCTCCATCAAGACGAATGCCGAAGCCACCGGCGCTGCGATAGGTCAAAATTTTGCCAAAGTCCGGTGTGAAGCCGTTTTCCGGATCTTCGGTGGTGATGCGGCACTGCACCGCAAAGCCGCTCTTCTCGATCTTGTCCTGCACGGGCAACGCGAGCGGCTCGTCGTGCATCTTGTGACCCTGCGCAATGAGGATTTGTGAGCGCACGATGTCGATGCCGGTGATCTCCTCCGTCACGGTGTGCTCCACCTGGATGCGCGGATTCATTTCGATGAAGAACCACTCGCCCGTCTCGTGATCGACGAGGAACTCGACGGTGCCCGCGTGCGTGTACTTCACTTCCTTCGCCAGCTTCACCGCCGCGTCGCACAGGCCGTCGATGATTTCCTGCTTCACGCCATAGCTTGGCGCCTGCTCGATCACCTTTTGATGGCGACGCTGCACGGAGCAATCGCGCTCGTGCAAATGCAGCACGGTGCCGTGTTTATCGGCCAAAATCTGCACTTCGATGTGCTTCGCCTTGCCGACGAATTTTTCCAAAAACACCGCGCCATTGCCGAAAGCGCGTTCCGCCTCGGTTTGAGCCTCATCGAGCAGTTTTTCGAGGTCCTTGGCCTCACGAACGATGCGCATGCCGCGACCACCACCACCGAAGGCCGCCTTGATGATGAGCGGGAAGCCTATTTTCTTCGCCACGGCGATCGCCTCTTTGCGATCGCTCACCGGCTCGTCGGTGCCTTCAAGGATCGGGACGCCAAGCTTGCGAGCGACGTTACGCGCGGCGGTCTTGTCGCCCATCATGTCGAGAATTTTGGATTCAGGGCCGATGAAGATGATGCCTGCGTCCGCACAAGCCTGGGCAAACTGCGGATTTTCAGAGAGGAAGCCGTATCCGGGGTGGATGGCATCCACACCCTTTTCCTTCGCCAGAGCCACGATGCCTTCGATGTCGAGATAGGCACCAAGAGGACCCTTGTCCTTGTTCAGTTCATAGGCTTCGTCCGCCTTGAAGCGATGAGGGCAGAAACGGTCCTCCTGAGCATAGATGCCCACCGTTTTCAGCCCGAGCTCCGTGGCTGCACGCATGACACGAATGGCAATTTCAGAGCGGTTCGCGACCATCAGCTTCTTGATCGGGCGGATCGAAGATGGTGAAGCAACTTTAGCTTTGGCGGAGGCGGTCTTCTTGGGCATGGCGGTTGGGAGGAAGGAAAAAGCCGCCCACAGTCCCGTGATTTGCCCTCGTGGCAAGGGGGCTCGCAGGGGATTTTCTCAACAGAATCCTCCCTTGCAGAGGCAGTTCGGTGTGCGAGAGCTTGAGTCCGCCATGGAAACGAACCCACCAGACCAAGACGGCGGAACACCCCAGACAGGGGCACCGACACCCTCCAAAGAAGAACGCACGATGGCCATGATCTGCCATCTGCTTCCTTTAGCTGGGGCGCTCATGCCCGCTGTGCCTGTGCTCAACATCATCGCACCCCTTGTGCTATGGCTGATCAAAAAAGACTCGATGCCCTTCGTTGATCAGCAAGGTAAGGAGGTTCTCAACTTCCAGATCACCCTCAGCATTGTCTTTTTTGTCTGCATGCTGACATTCTGGCTGATTCTTCCTATGATTCTGGCCTTCGGGATAGGCATTGCTGCCCTCGTGCTGATCATCATGGCCGCCATCAAGGCGAACGACGGAGTGCCCTATCGCTATCCGTTCACCCTGAGGCTGATCAAGTAAGCCTTCCAAGCCATGAGCACCCCAGATCCCGGCAGTCAGCAGCCCAAGTCATTCACGGAGGTGAAGGCCACCTTGGGCGCGCTGATGGACCTGCTGCTGGATTTTTCCTTCAAGCGGTATGTCACCCCGCACCTCATCCGGCTCCTCTATGCCCTGAGCCTGGGTGCGGCGGTGCTGGCGTCCCTGACCTGGATGTTCAGTGGTGAAGGCGGTGTCTTCTCCAGCCTCTTTCGATTGGTGACCGGGCCGCTGGCATTCCTGCTGTACATGATCAGTGCGAGAGTGACCATGGAAGTGGTGCTGGCCATCATCGAGATTGCAGAACGGATGCGTCAGAAATGATTCCGGCCTGCTCGTTGTGACAAACGTCTTACAACGTGCTCACAGCCACCTGACGCATCCTGGTTAAGTCGTGCGACCATAGAAACAGACAAAGGCCGCCGATCATGGCCCTGAGTCTTCCCTTTCTCGATGGTATCCTTCTTGGCTGTTGGTCACCTCGAATGCTCTGAGGCGGGTCGCAAGACCCGCCTCTTGCTTTGGCGATCATTCATTTTCGAGAATCAGCGCCTTCCGAATCTGAAAATTTTCGCAAACACTCCAAAAGGACGCTTTGATTTTCAGAATAAGGGAATAATTTCAATAGTTAGCACTGTCTGACAGAATCCCAGAAGCATTCACCGTGGCTCGCGAAGAAACAGTTTCAGCCCAAACTCCACTCACCGGGGGGGCTGGTCATGCCCTGCCTGCGGAAAATCCTTTTTCGAGTGATGTGTGCCGCACGCCATGGCATGCAAAAGAGTCTGTTTCAGCCCTGAACGCCGATGTTTTGGATCAACTGGTCGAGTCCGTGGGTGGCCGGGGCATCGGACCGCTGATGCTTTTGACCGCGCCTCGGGCGGGTTACGGCAAAACCCACCTTCTTGGCAGGGTCGCCGCTGCAGCAGCCAGCCAGGCGGTGATCGTGCCCGTGGCCTTCCGTTCAGGCGACGCCTTGTCTGTCACCACGCTTTCAAAGCGCGGCATCGAGGCTCTGGCAGAGACAGCCGCAGGAAGCGACCTGCCCAAGGATTGGTCCAAGCTGCGTGAAGCCAGTGCCCAGGTGGTGGCTCTGCTGCTTTGCCGCTTGATTGAAAGCGGGCAGCTGCCATGCGCCAACGCTGAGCAGGCCACCAAAGTCCTGTCTGGGCCAGTTCAGGAAGTCTTTGGCGAACAGGGCCGGGCACGGCGAATCGGCGACTGGATCGCGCACAACCGCGATGGCCTTTGCGGCCCGCTCGCCGTGCTGGCAGCGCGTGATGTGCCCCTCCGCGCTGAGGCTCTTGGCAGCTGGATGGCGGCGCTCCTGGATCAAAGCCTGCATGGCGGCCTGACGGGCACGGTAGAAATGCTGGAGCTGACTTCTTCCGATGAAGCCACCGGGGTGCCTGCTTGGCTGAGAATCCTCGCCTTGTGGCGGCCCGTCGTGCTCCTCGTGGATCATCTGGACGGCTTTTACCGCAATCCAGACGCCGGCATCCGCATCGCATCCATGCTGATGGAGCTGATTGAGACACACCGCCTGCACGTGCTGCTCAGCCTGAATCAGGATGTCTGGCAAGCCACGTTTGGTCATCACCTGCCGAGTGCCCTGGAAGACCGGCTCACAGCGAGCCAAGTTCTCTTGAGAGGTTTGAGTGAAGAGGACGCCCTTGGGCTACTCAGGCTGCGCCTGAACCAAGCCAACCTTTCGTCGGCAGAAAAAGCCGAGTTCGAGCAGTTTGTCGGCGTTCACAGGCACTTCCTGGGCCGTCCCATCGGAAGTGTCTCAGCGCGGGCCTTTTTGAGGCATTGCGCGCGGCAATGGGAGCTTTTCCACAGCGCCCCGCCCTGCCCGATCGCTCCAGTTGCACAATCCCCAGACCTGCCGGAGCTGCCCCCACCTTCCCCTCCTCCAGCCGCAACGGAGCCCCCGGCAAACGACTTCATTCCACTGCTGGCTGACGCACCAGAACTCCATGAAGCTGCAGGAGCCGCTCCTTTGCCGGCGATCTTTGACCAGGAAACTGCCAGCGAAGTCCAGACCATGGCGGAGGGTCTTGCAGAGCCCAAACCTGCCTTGCCGCAGGACGAGCCCACCCTCGTCCAACGAGTCGTCTCCCAGCCTCCCTTGGCCAGCCTGAGCCCACCCAAGCTGCCGGTGGAGGCTGTCATCGACGATGATCTTCAGATTCCGGCATGGAACAGCATTCCTGCCACGACCCCCAACTCTGCCAATGGAGCCGGTGCGACCACACCTCCAAGTGCTGATGCCTTTGTGAAGCTGCGCGCCATGCTGGCCCAGCTCCGCCAGCCTGGGCAGGGCCAGGAAACACCTTCCGTGCAGCCCCCTGCACCTCCTGCGCCAGCCCCGTCCCCTTTCCGGGTGCCTGGAAATACGACGACAGGAAAAGACTCATCACCAGTTGCAGCAGCGGTATCGTCACCCTTTCAAGTGGCCTCATCACCTTCCGCAGAAGCTGCGACTGCCACCCTTCCGCCGCGCAGAGCAACCCCTTCTTCCGCGGCACCATCAGCAGCCAATGCACTGCAAGGCCGCTTCCAGGCCCTGCGCCTCCAGCACCAGCCTGAGGCGATGTCGCAGCCGCTCGATCATTCCCGGCTGGCCGACCTGATCCGGCTGGCTGGCCGCAGGTTCCCACTCGTCCGCTTCAGCGAACATGAACTGCCGGGGCTGCCTGGACGCCATGCCCTTTACTGGGCTTTGCATGGCATCGAAGTGCTTTTTGGCCTCGCTCCGTTCAGTGATGCCGCTTACTGGCGAACGCTGAGCGGCTTTGCCGCCGGCCGCCTGACCGACTTGCTGGCCCAGGCTGAGCGCGACGGACGTGCTCCAGCACGCCTGAAGCTGGTGGGCTTCAAGACTGAACGAGAGCAGCTGGCCTGGCAGAATCTTCAGCAAAACAAGGTGCTGCCTGAGCCCATTCAAGCCATCACGGACATCGTCCACCTCGATACAGAAGGCCTGGCTTCCCTGTATGCGATGCAACGGATCATCAAGGAGTCCGAATCCGGCGTGCTCCAGGCCGAGCCCTTCCAAGTCATCAGCGTCCTGGCCCGAGAGCTCGATTTCTTCTGGAAACGCATCACTCGCGTCCTGTAGCAGCCCTCGATTTCAGGCCGGTGGCGGCTGATTCCTCGCGCTTGACCTGAGCGCACACCACGAACACCATTTCCACCCCTCTTCATTCCATGAAAACCACACTTACCCTCGCTGCCATCGCCGCAGCTTTCTCCGTGAACCTCGTGTCCGCCCAGGACGGCGCCGTTGACTTTGAAAAGCAGATCCTCCCCGTCCTGAAGGAGAGCTGCTTCAAGTGCCATGAAAAAGAAAAAGAAGAAAACGGCAGGGTCAAAAAACCCAAGGGCGGCCTCCGCCTCGACAGCGCCGAAATGATCATGAAGGGCGGCAAGGAATACCCGAATGAAAACGTGGTGGCAGGCAAGCCTGACGCCTCCTGGCTGCTGAAGACCATGGCACTCCCCGAATCGGACGACCTCGCCATGCCTCCTGAAGGCAAGGGCGACCGCGTGAGCGCCGAGAATCAGGCATTGATCAAGAAGTGGATCGAGGCCGGAGCCAGCTTCGGTTCCTGGAAAGGCGTGGAATAAGACCCAGCCCTTTCAAAGCAAGGTTTTGGTTAGCGGCGTGGTGCACACCACGCCGCTTTTTCATGTCTGCATTCCGAGTTCCAGGGGCAATTCAGACATGATGCAAATGCGCTGAAACAGCATTCCAGGAACCGCTTCACGAAGTGTGCCAAGCCCGTTTTTTCTTGAGCCGTTTCGCAGCTTTTATCAGCGGAATCAAATGGGCATCAAGGTATCAAACATAATACTTCGGATATATGAAGGTTAAAAACTTCGTGGAACACCGAGAGTGTTTCCCAAGTCTTTTTAAACGAGCTCAAGTTTTGCTTTGAATCGTGTCGGAACCGTCATAAACAGGACATGTTATTTTTTGAAAAACTCACGGCGCTGATTCTCCCGAAACAGCGCCGTGTTTGTCACCTCCCGAAACGCTTCCAACCTCTCAGCCGACCTGCATCCGCATCATGGAGACCGCACATGAAGACCGTCATCACCTCCCCTCCCCCGAAGCGTCCGACAACAACAACACGACACCGGGACTAGACCTGGTGCCGAACACCTGGGAGCAGATTTGCGCGATCCTGCTGACCAGACTCGGCCGTGACAACTACACCCGCTGCTTCTCAGGAACCACCGCACGCATCACTCCCGATCACCGCGTGATCGTGCATGTGCCAAACCCGATTCATCAGGTGTGGATTGAAAGCAACTTTTCCGGAACCTTTGCGGATGCCGTTGCCGAAGTGCTCGGCACTGCTGCCGTCATTGAATACGAAGTCGCCAGCGAGCCTCTGCGCCCTCTGCCTGCGGATGCCTCCCTGGAAAAAAAGGCCGCACGGGTGATTTCGACCCGCCATCATGCCGAGGAGCGTGCCAGCCCGCATGTCACGGACGACAGCCTCTCCATCCGGTCATTTTCGGATGCCGGCTTGAATGCCAAGTTCAACTTCGACAGCTTTGTCGTTGGCAACAACTGCAGCTACTCGGCTGCCGTGGCCAAGGCCGTCGCAGAAAAGCCGGGCCGCATCTACAACCCGCTGTTCTTCCATGGACCGACTGGGCTGGGCAAAACCCACCTGATGCAGGCCATCGGCCAGGAAGTGCTGCTCCGCAAAAAGCGCGCCGTGGTGCGCTACGTGACTTCGGAGCAGTTCACGAACGAATACGTGGAGGCGATCAAAAAGCAGACGTTCAGCCAGTTCCGGCAGAAGTACCGCAAGGTGGACGTGCTCCTGATTGATGACGTGCAGTTCTTCGCAGGCAAGGACAGCACGCAGGAGGAGTTCTTCCATACCTTCAACGAACTGTTCAACAGCCAGAAGCAGATCGTGCTGGCCAGCGACCGTCCACCGGGTGACATCAAGGACCTGGAAAGCCGTTTGGTGTCCCGCTTTGAGTGGGGCCTGACCACTCAGATTCAGATCCCCGATTTCGAGACGCGAGTCGCCATCCTGCGCCGTAAGATGCATGACTTCAATGTCACGCTCGATCCATGGATCCTTGAATTCATCGCCCAGCGCATCCGCACGAACATCCGGCGCCTCGAAGGTGCCCTGATGCGTGTGGCTGCCCACGTCTCCCTTGAAGGAGGCATTTCGAGCGAAGGTGCCCTGTCGCAGCTTCTTCACGATGTGATCGACGAGGAACCGGCCAAATCCGTCACGGTGGACCGCGTTCAGCGTGCTGTTGCCACGGAATACGACCTTCGTGTCAGTGACCTGACAGGCCCGCGCCGCCCCAAGAACATTGCCGAAGCCCGCCAGGTGGCCATGTACCTGACACGTCACATGGTGAAGCTGCCCCTCATTCAGATTGGCGAAGAATTCGGTGGTCGTGACCACGGAACGGTCATTCACGCCTGCAAGGTCATCTCTCAAAGGATGACGGAGACGGCAGAATTCCGAAGCATGGTCGATCGCATCCAGTCGAAGCTGCTGGAATCCTGAGCACCTGCCTCGTGAACCCTCCCCAAACGGCGGCCGCGGATGGCCGCCGTTTTTGTTGCTCATTCGCAGAGCATTATCACGCATTCCTTCGCTCAGGATTCGTCATGGCAGCGTGATTGACTTTGACCTCTGCAATCGTTTGAAATGCCTCCCTATGCGCCGCACTCCCCTGTCCCTCCTCCTCACTCTCGCCATGCTCGGCACCGCCGCCGCCGAAGTGGCCTACGAACTCGTTCCAAACTTCATCAGCCCGCCTCCAGGTCGTCAGACCATCGGAGATGGGCATGGTGAAATCGCCGTCGATTCCGCAGGAAACATTTATGTCAGCGTTCAGGAGGTGGATGCAGGCATCCAGGTGTACAATCATGAGGGGAAATTCCTCAAGGCGCTGAAACTGCCCGGGTCACTGCACGGCTTTGTCGTGCGCAAGGACGGCAATGAAGAGTTCATCTTCGCCGCCGTGCTGGGTGAAGCCAAGGTCATCAAGGCAAAGCTGGACGGCGAGATCGTCATGACCATCCCCACCAGTGCCTTCCCAGCGGCTCAGCGGGACTACGTCACCGTCACCCAGGCGCTTCCTGGGGAAAAGGACGGCAAGGGGAGGCCGAAAACCAAGCCGTTGGGCACCGGCGTGAAGAAATCTGAAACCGCCACCGAGATCGTGCTTGGCCTTGCAGATGGCAGCGAAAAAGTCATCAAGAAGGAAAAAGGTGTCAACGCCTCCGGAGGCCTGCGCCTGACCAACTGTGACGTGGCTCCGAATGGAGACATTTACGTCGTCGATGGCTATGGAC
This sequence comes from uncultured Prosthecobacter sp., assembly GCA_937941745.1. GTDB lineage: Bacteria > Verrucomicrobiota > Verrucomicrobiia > Verrucomicrobiales > Verrucomicrobiaceae > Prosthecobacter. The sequence continues at coordinate 8,248 of CALDGV010000345.1, forward strand.
GCAGCCACATCTTCGTCTTCGACCGCGCCGGCAACTTCAAAAAGGTCTTCGGCGGCCCCGAAGAGCCCTACAAGTTTGCCAACACCCACAAGATCTTCATCGACCGCCGGTTTGAGCCAGCCCGTGTGTTCTGCTGCGACCGCGGCAACAAGCGCATTCTTCACACTGACCTCGACGGAAACCTGCTGGGAGTAATCGCCACCGACCTCCGCAACCCAAGCTCAGCCTCTTTCCATGGTGATCTCGTCTGCATCGCTGAAATCGCCGGACGCGTCAGCGTGTGGGACAAGGCTGGAAAAATGGTGGCCGAATGCGGCACCAACCCACAAACCACCAACACCCCCGGCATCCCACCTGAGAAATGGGAGAGCGGCATCGTCACCAGCCCGCACGGCATCACTTTTGACAACGACGGCAACATCCTTGAGACCGAATGGAACAAGTGGGGCCGTGTTCTGAAATGGAAACGCAAATGAGGCTCTTCTGGCCCATCCCATTCTTCCACAGCACTCTTTCAGGGGGAACATTCGTGTTCCCCCTGTTTGCTGCGCTGCTGCTAACAACCCTGCCATTTTCCGCCAGCCAAGGTCATGGCACCGAGTTTATTTTTGCAAAGTTCCGCCATGATGAAGCCACGGGAAGCATTGAACTGCGCCTGGCCCTCGACTTCCTGGCCAATCCTCTGGTGATGGATGAAGAGGCCGCCCGATCCGCCCTGGAACAAGCCCTCGAGGTTGTCCGGGATGGCGAAAGTGTTCCCTTCACCCAACTAGCTCCCTTGGTTCTGGAGGAAAGCAGTTCCTGGGATGAAGCGTTGCCGGATTCACTTGTCCCACCTTCTGAGGAAAGCCCTCATCATTTTTTGCTGGGAACATGGACTTGGCAGGCGGACGTCGAAGAATTCGCCTTTGCTGTGAAAAAGGGCAGCCGCCACGATGTGTTGCTCTGGTCCCAGCCGGTGGGTCAGGAAGTCAAAACCAGTCTCCTCCTCGGTGGTGACATATCGCCATCATTCATTGTGGCAGCAGCAAGGGATCAATGGTGGGTTTCATGGCTCTTGATCCCTTCGGTCGCCCTTGTCTGGATCTACAGGCAGCGGAGGAACCATGCCGGTTCCCAGCGGTCGTGCTAGGTCAGCAGTTCAAACCACGGTGCCCTTGCCACCACTTTTCGATTTCTTGGGTTTGGCCCCCTCACCAGGAATGCCTTCATCCTGCAATATGGTGTCCTGAGGCAACGGCGCTGCCTCCTTTTCAGGTTTGGGTTCCACTTCGCTGTAGGGGCTTTCTTGCTGGTATAGCTTCAACCGGGTATCGAACTCATTTTTGAGCTGAGTTCTCTCTTCATTGGTGATCTCCTTGTCTTCGGCCAGCAATGCCAGGGCACGTTTCTGCCAGAGAATGGCCTCCAGATATTCGCCGTTGCGAGCCAGGCAGGCGGCCTTGGTGTCGAGCATTTCATAGCGCTGGTCTTCTCCAGCCTCGTCCATCATGCGCAGGGCACGAGTGGCGTGCAAAACTGCCTGCTCGCCGTTCTGAAGGGATTCGTCCGGGCAGGTGGCTAGAAACCAGGCAAGGTTGTTTGCAGCCCAGGGATCCTCGCTTTTAGCGGCCCGCTGATACCAGGCACCCGCACGGCGGTAATCAAGCGGCACGCCATTGCCGGTGTAATACAGGTTCGCCAGACGGCTCATTGCCTGCACAAAATCCTGCTGGGCTGCACGCAGGTAGAGAAGAGCAGCCTTGGAGGGATTCTTCGCTGCCCCCACCCCGCGCTCATACTTGGAGGCCAGCGCGGTCTGTGCCTGCGGATGATTCTGCTCAGCCGCCTTCTCCAGCCATTCAGTGGCCTTGACGGCATCCTGCTTGATGCCTCGTCCCAAATCATACGCCATGGCAGTGGCAAACTGGGCGGGCGCGAAACCGTTCTCGGCGGCCTTCCGATACCACTCCACGGCCTTGGCATCGTTTTTGGCAATTCCGACACCATCCTCATAGAGAGAGCCCATCACGAACTGGGCACGCAGGTGCTTCTGGTTGGCCGCCTTCTCCATCCATTCCTTGCCCTTCTTCTCGTCCTTCTTCACCCCTTCACCGGTGAGAAGACGAAGTCCGAGTTCGAACTGAGCATCAGCATCTCCCCGGTCGGCCCAGGTTTCCAAGTCTCCAGCGGCTGGACCACGACGCACTCCCTGAGAGAAGCCGGACATCACGGGCAGGATCAAAAGAAGCAAAAGGGCGGCAAACGTGCGGTTCATAGTCAGATTGTTATACGTTCCGAGCAGCCCCTCTCAGACGCCGAAGCAAGCCTTTCGGCTCAAATCGGGCCTCGAAGGTGATTTTAGCGCGTCCAGCGGGCTCCTTCAGCCAGGGCGACTGCCCAGTTCCGCAGGTGCATGAATGAATAGTCCGTCTTGCCAATGGCACCAATCATGGGAACGCCTGTGGCCTTTTTCCAGGCCTTGCTCATGCTTTCCCCGGTATGGCAACCCCAGCTCTGGCAGAATGCTCCCCGGGCGAAGGCGGAGCGGTTGAGGCGCGGGAGATCCGCTTCATGAAGCCAGGCAGTGGAACTCGCGTAGGTCTCACTGCTGTAATCAAAGAGAAAGCAGTACTTGTTGGAATGGCCGAAGTACTCGAAACCGCTGATCTTGGTGCTGCGGCGCGACACAGCTCCTCCACCGCGATTGATGTAGTCGATCAATTCATCCCCGCTGCGATACCAGACCAGATTGATTTTGTAGGTGTCGCGCACGGATTCACAGTGGGCGGTGAGCGGCTCACGATCCTCCACAGCCCTGCGCAGATAGCCATCGCGGTAAACCATCCAGGTGATGATCGTGCCTGGAGGCTGCGTCTTCTGCAGTTCCTGCATCCTCACACGTGCCGTGCGGACAAAATTCCCCCACCAGCGATCATGCTGCATGGAAGGCTGGCGCAGGTCCTCCCACTTCCTCAAGGCTGGCCCCCCTGAACAGATGATGTACTCCGTGGGCTGAGCCTGGGAAAGCGCTGTGGAAGCGCACCAGACGACCAGCATGGAAATCAGGCCTTTCAGAACACGGGCGGTCATGGCGTGAGGGAAGGTGCGGTGGGCAGGCTTACTTCAGCGGCACCAGCTTGAAACTCTTGAACTGCACCTTCATCGGCGGTCCCTGATGAATCTGGAGCGCCAGCAGGCCTTCCTTGGGGGCGTTGGCCGCGTCTTCATCGGTCACATCAATCGTCTGCATGCCATTGATGAAGTGCTGCACGTGATTGCCTTTGGCCACGATCTTGTACTCGTTCCAGTCCTCTTTCTTGATGCTGGCCTGGATGGCGGCGCTGTCTCCCGTCGTGCCTGCTTTTTCCACCACCGGTTTCTTGCTGTCAGCACCGGGCTTGATGACGGTCTTTTCTCCGCGCAACGCGAGGATGCCCCGGCCACGCTCTTCATAGAGAATGCCGCTGTATTTGTCACCCGCCTCGAAGTCGGCCTGATAGCCGCTGATGATGGGGCCAAACTCGCCTGCAGGCAGTTCCTTGCTGCGGTATTGAACGCCGCTGTTGCCCTTCTCGATGCGGTATTGGAAGCTCAATTCAAAGTCTCCGACCGTCCCACCCTTCCAGACCAGGAAGGTGTTATGCTTGATGATGCCTTTTTGAGGATTGGCAGGATCAGGTGGTGTGATTCCCGTGATCGCGCCATCCTGAACGCTCCAGAGAGCCTTGTTACCTTCCCAGCCGGACAGGTCAGTTCCGTTGAAAATGGAAATCTCATCCGCAGCGAATGCGGGAATGGCCAGAACGGCAAGGAGGGCGAGAGGACGGAACGGTTTCATGGTGGTGGGGCGCTTCTAACGTGAAGGATGAGTTTTGTCTATCGGATAGGGGCAGGCTGATGGAGAACGCTACTTCAGATTCGCAGCGAGACTGGCCACATAGTCCTTCAAGGCGGGACCAATATCCTCCCGCTGAAGGCCGAAAAGCAGGTTGGCCTTGATGAAGTCGAGCTTGTTCCCGATGTCGTGGCGCTGACCATCGTAAAGGAGGCCATGCAGAGCCTCTTCCTGCATGAGGGATGCCATGGCATCCGTCAGCTGCAGTTCCCCTCCCTTGCCTTTGGGAGTCTTCTCCAAGTGATCGAAGATGCGTGCTGAGAGCACGTAACGGGCGCTGACTGCCATCCGGGACGGAGTCACTTCAGGCCTGGGCTTTTCCACAAACTGGCGGGCGCGGATCAGACCTGGAGCAATTTCATCCCCTCCGAGAATGCCGTAACGGCTGACCTTCTCCAAGGGGACCTCCTGCAAGGCCACGGCGGAGCCTCCATGCAACTCCACCACATCCGCCAGCTGCCGTGTCGCAGGGCGGGCAGGATCCTGGGTTGTGACCACGGTATCACCGAGCAGCACCGCAAAAGGCTCCTGCCCCACATGGTCGCGGGCATGCAAAATGGCATCTCCCAGCCCGCCCATCTTAGGCTGCCAGACAAAGTGAATCCTTGCCATGCCCTGCAGCGCACGGAGCGCCTCCAGTTCCTCGGTGCGCCCTTTGGCCTCCAACTCGCTCTCGAGTTCGAAAATGGGGTGAAAATGCTCTTCCACAGCCCTCTTGCTGCGGCTGATCACGATCAGGATGTCAGTGATGCCCGAGTTCACCGCCTCCTCGACCACGTACTGGATCACAGGTTTGTCCACCAGCGGCAGCATTTCCTTCGGGACGGCTTTGGAGATGGGGAGAAACCGGGTGCCGAAGCCTGCGGCAGGAATGACGGCTTTGCGAACTTGGGGAAACATGCGCCGACAGGCTAAACGCAGGCTTCCAGCACTGGCAAGCCTCATGAGGAAGGCAGGCGGCCCTGCAGGTTCAAGACCCGCTTCCAAGGGTGCCGTTGCTTGGGGGCAAAACCACCCAGCCGGGCGTCACCAGTTCGACCAGCCAGGCTTGGTCACTGGCGGGAACCTTTTCAGGATAACTCAACTTCACGGTCAGCCTCAGGGGTTCTCCAACATTGAGCGCCGCGATCTGGCGTCCCAGCTCGCTTTCCCGGGGGAAATAGCCATGCACAGGCACGGCATCCGGATCGTCGGCAGGCACCAGACGGAGGCAGCTGAGCTTTTCCGTGTCGGTAAAAGGGCCACCAAAGTGCCGCGACGCCGTAGCAAGCACCCTCATCAGCACAGGTTTGACGGGACGTGAATGGCGCATTTGCGACCATTCCAGATCTCCCAGCGAGGCAAAGCTGGGCCAGTCCACCCTCAGCCCCTGCTCAGAAGTGATCACGGCGGCAAATTTGCGAGTGCCATCAGGCATCAACACCTCGAATTCACGGACGGGCCCCTTATCTCCGAGACGTGGCTCAATCTGTAGGTAGGAGATCGCTCCGATCGGATGCTTGCGGTAATAGGCCCGCAGAGAGGATTCGACCCTCAAAGGCTCATGAACCAGGGCGAGACGCTCATCCACGGTGGCTGACTTTAAAAACCGCTCCAGAACCATCTGCACCTCATCACTGGTCAGGCCCTGAGCCTCCTCCACGCTCGCAGAACGGAAGGTGATGCGCTTCAGGGAGTCATCAGGAGCGATCGTCGGTGATTCAAGCTTGAGACGCTCATTGGACGGGGCTGGAGCAGCCTGCGGCGCTAAAGATGCAACCGGCAGGGGAGAGTCGGCAGAATCCCACTCGTTCAGATGCAGCCCTACGGCCGTGATGGACAGAATGACCACGGTGGCGGCTGCAGCCAAAAAACGCTGTTTCATGCGCACCAAGTCAGGGTCCTGGCACATGCGCTCAAACGCATCTCCTGGCAGCACCGAGGCCTGATCCTCAACAACCGATCTGGGCGAGGACTCCATGGCCGCAGTGGGGGCCGTCAGCAGCGCCTTGTGCCGGATGCGTGCATTGCGCCCC
>CALDGV010000346.1 GCA_937941745.1 uncultured Prosthecobacter sp.
CATAGTGCCCGCATCCGGCTGCTGCTGGAACAAGGTGACAAGAAACATACGGAAGCTTTTGCCGCCTTCCTGGCCGGGCTGCATCAGAACATCAACCCCGCCATCACCCAGGACGAGGCTGTGGAGATGCTTTCGCAGCATCTCATCACACGCCCGGTGTTTGATGCGCTGTTTGAGAACTACGCCTTCTCCCAGCACAATCCCGTCTCCCAATCCATGCAGTCCATGTTGGCCGCACTTCAGGACCAAGCTCTTGAAAAAGAGCGAACTGACTTGGAACAGTTCTATACTGACGTTCGCAGATCGGTGGGCGGGATCGATAACTCAGAAGGCCGACAGACCGTCATTACACGCCTTTATGAGAGCTTCTTCAAAGTAGCCTTTCCGAAGATGCACGAACGCCTCGGTATCGTCTATACCCCGGTCGAGGTCGTGGACTTCATCCTCCACAGCGTCGAGGACGTGTTGCAGCAGGAGTTCAAGTCCTCCGTCAGTGACAAAGATGTCCACATCATTGATCCCTTCACCGGCACCGGCACCTTCATCGTCCGCCTGCTGCAAAGCGGCCTCATCAAGCCTGCCGATCTCCTGCGGAAGTATCAGCACGAGCTGCACGCCAACGAGATCGTTCTGCTGGCCTACTACATCGCCGCCATCAACATCGAGGAAACCTTCCACAGCCTCACCTGCGGCGTGAAATACCCCGCCAAGGGCGAAGCCAAGACTCCCGCAACGCCCGCCTACCAACCCTTCGAGGGCATCGTGCTTACCGACACCTTCCAGCTCTCCGAAACCAAAGGCGACCTAGACGAAAAGATGTTCCCCGAGAACAACCGCCGCGTGAAGCGCCAGCGCCAAAGCCCCATCCGCGTCGTCATCGGCAACCCGCCGTATTCGGCAGGTCAAGACAGTGAAAACGACGGCAACAAAGCCATCAAATACGAATTCCTCGACGAACGCATTCGCTCAACATACGCCGAGCGTTCATCTGCAACGCTCGTCAAGAACCTCTACGACAGCTACGTCAGGGCTATCCGGTGGGCCAGTGACCGTATCAACGGCAAAGGCATTGTGGGGTTCGTCACAAACGGCTCTTTCATTGATGGCAACAACATGGATGGGCTGCGTGGCTGCCTCGCCGACGAGTTCACGGGAATCTATGTTTTCAACCTTCGCGGCAATCAGCGCACAGCGGGCGAAATTTCCCGCATGGAGGGCGGCAAGATTTTTGGCTCAGGCAGTCGCGCAGGTATCGCAATCTCTATTTTCGTCAAAAATCCAGCAAAGGCAGGAAAACACGAAATCTACTACCACGACATAGGCGACTATCTCGATCGCGAGGAAAAACTCGCCATCATCCGAAATCTGGAAGGCTTGAACGGTCTCCACAAAGAAAAGAAGTGGAGGCGCATTCAGCCAAACGACAGGCACGACTGGATCAACCAACGTGACCCAGCTTTTGAGACGTTCGTCTCGCTGGGAGATAAGAAGGATGAGACAGCCAAGACTGTCTTTGAACTGTATTCCCAAGGCGTGCTCACGAGTCGTGACAAGTGGTGCTACAACTTCTCTCGCCAAGCCGTCGCCACGCAAATGAGGCGTATGATCGAGTTCTACAATAGCGAGGTCGCACGCTTCGCTAAAATCTGTGGAAACAAGAGCAAAGCAGACTTGGCGGAACTGGCGGAGAAGACGATTGATACAGACGACAAGCAGATTTCATGGTCGAGCAACCTCAAGGGTGATCTGGTAAAGCTCAAGGAACACGGTTTCAGCGCCTCCAAAATTCTCACAGCCGTTTATCGGCCATTTTCGAAACAGGCTTCCTACTTTGATCGAGACTTCAATGAACGTGTTTATCAGACGCCTCGAATTTTTCCGAAACCGGGAATTAAGAACTTGGTAATTGCGGTCTCTGGCATCGGTGCATCCAAAGAGTTCTCCGCCCTCGTTGCCGATTGCCTCCCGAACTTCCACATGCACGACACGGGTCAGTGCTTCCCCCTTTACCTCTACGAGAAGGATGAACCTGAAGAGGGTGATCTGCTCAGCTTGGCGAAGGAAGGCGAGCTGGTGGATGGCTACCGGCGGCGCAGTGCCATCACGGATGCGATGTTGGCGGAGTTTCAGGCGGCCTATGGCAAGAAGGTGGTGAAGGAGGACATCTTCTATTATGTCTATGGCGTGCTGCACTCGCCGGAGTATCGCACGCGCTTTGCCAGTGATCTGAAGAAGATGCTCCCGCGCATCCCGCTGACGAAGGAGGCGGCCGACTTCTGGAAGTTCAGCCAAGCCGGGCGGGAACTGGCGGAGTGGCATCTGAACTATGAGACGGTGGAGCCGTGGCCGGTGAAGGAACACACCAGCAACCTCTCCCTGGACCCGGAGAAGGATTTCCACATCACCAAGATGACCTATGCCCGCCCGACGGCGGAGCAGAAGGCACAGGGAATGAAGTGGGACAAGACCACGATTCACTACAACGCCCACATCACCCTCACCGGCATTCCGCTGGAGGCCTATGACTACATCGTGAACGGCAAGCCCGCGTTGGAATGGATCATGGAGCGCTACCAGATCACCGTGGACAATGGCAAGGACGGTAGCGGCATCAAGAATGATCCCAACGACTGGTGCCGCGAGCACAACCAGCCCCGCTACATCCTCGACCTGGTGAAGCGTATCGTCCGCGTGAGCCTGGAGACGATGAAGATCGTGAAGGAGCTGCCGCCGCTGAATGAGAGGAAATAGCATCCACCCAATGTAGCCTGATCTGGGTTTCTGAGATTGGCCAAGTCAGTGGTCAGGAGCAGCCTAGCTTCTCTGACCGCCGCAAGCCGGTGGAACTTGGAGCGGAGCCTTCGATCAGCTTGATGAAGCATGGCGGGGCGGGGCGGCGTTCATGGGGCTGCCATGCGCTTTTTTGCTTCCCTGCTGTTCCTTGCCGTCACGTGCTCCTGGGCCGCCCAGCCGAACCTGATCCTCTTCCTCGCGGATGACCTGGGTTATGGGGACCTGGGCTGCTACGGGCATCCGGTGATCCAGTCGCCCAACCTGGATGCGTTTGCGAAGCAGGGGGTGCGGCTGACGCAGTGCTATTCGGCCAGCGCGGTGTGCAGTCCATCGCGCTCGGCGCTGCTGACGGGGCGGACGCCGCACCGGAACGGGGTGTACACCTGGATCGCGGAGGGGGCGGAGGTGCATCTGCGCACGAGTGAGGTGACGCTGCCGAAGCTGCTGAAGGGGGCGGGCTACACGACCTGCCACAGCGGGAAGTGGCACCTGAACGGGCTTTTCAACGATCCTGCCCAGCCGCAGCCGGGGGATCATGGCTATGACTGGTGGATGGCGACGCAGAACAATGCGGCGCCGACGCACGAGAATCCGGAGAACTTTGTGCGCAACGGGGTGCCTGCGGGCCGGATGCCGGGGTATTCGGCCCCGCTGGTGGTGACGGAGGCGATCTCCTGGCTGAAGGAGAAGCGGGATGCCTCAAAGCCTTTCTTCCTGGCGGTGTGGACGCATGAGCCGCATTACCCGATCAAGTCGGACCCGAAGTTCAAGGCGCTGTATCCGGGGATCCAGGACGAGGTGCAGGTGGAGCACCACGCGAATGTGACGCAGATGGACCATGCCTTTGGGATGCTGATGAAGGCCTTGGAGGAGCAGAAGCTGACGGACAGCACTTTTGTCTTTTTCACGTCGGACAACGGGCCGGAGGGGGATGGGGTCAAGACGCCGGGGCGCGGCTCCAGCGGGGGGCTGCGCGGGCGCAAGCGTGACCTGCATGAAGGGGGCATCCGCGTGCCGGGGCTGGCCCGCTGGCCGGGGCGGATCACTCCAGGCAGCACCTGCTCCGCTCCGGTGATCGGCAGTGACCTCTTCGCCACGTATCTGGGCCTGGCGGGGGTGGAGGCCCCGAAGGACCGGGTGCTGGACGGGGTGGATGTGCTGCCACTGCTGGAGGGCAAGGCGGCGGCGGTGGCGCGCCCGCAGCCGCTGTTCTGGCGGCTGCACATGGCGCCGAACGCGAAGATCGCGATGCGGGTGGATGACTGGAAGCTGCTGGCGGACGAGACGCTGAGCACCTTCGAGCTCTACAACCTGAAGGAGGACCCGCTGGAGACGACGGACCTGCAGCAGCGGGAGGCGGGGAAGTTTGCCGCGCTGAAGGAGCAGCTGATCCGCCACAATGCGGCGATCGATGCCGAAGGGCCGGACTGGTGGAAGCGGCTGAGCCCGAACGGCGGCAAGCCCAAAGGGGCGGAGAAGGCGAAGAAAGGCCGGAAGAAGGCGGAATGAGAGGCCGTGCGGGGCACTTGGCGGCTTGCCTTTGCAGCCGGGCCGCTGAGTATCGCGGGCGCCATGCTGCCTCCCAGCCCTTCCATTGCCGATGAATCCATCCGCCCGACCCGGGTCGAGGTGGATCTGGGCCAGCTGGGCCGGAATCTGCAGGCGATCCGGGCTCATGTGGGGCCGGCCAAGGTGATGGCGGTGGTGAAGGCGAACGCTTATGGCCATGGCCTGGTGCCGGTGGCACATCAGATGGTGCACTCCGGAGCCGACTGCCTGGCGGTGGCCTTGCTGGAGGAGGCGGTCGCGCTGCGCGAGGCGGGGATCCGGGTTCCCATCCTGGTCTTCGGAGGCATCGCGGAGACGCAGATCCCCATTTTCATCCGGAACGACCTGACCGTCACCGCTCCCTCGGTGGACAAGCTGCATCTGATTGACCGGGCGGCGGAGGCCATGGGGGTGAAAGCGCGGGTGCATCTGAAGATCGACACCGGCATGGGCCGCCTGGGCATGCACTACTACAGTGCGGAGAAGCTGCTGGCGGCGAGCCTGAAGGCGCAGCATGTGCAGGTGGAGGGCATTTATTCGCACTTTGCCAATGCGGATACGGCGGACCTGGGGCACGCCCGGCTGCAGCTGGAGCGCTTTCTGGAGGTGCTGACCTTCTATGAGAAGCACAGCCTGCCGACTCCTGTGCGGCACCTGGCAAACAGCGGCGGCATCCTGCAGCTTCCGGAAAGCCACCTGGACCTCGTGCGTCCGGGAATCCTGCTCTATGGCCTTTCTCCCAGCCGGGAGTGTGCGCTGACTGTGGCGGTGAAGCCGGCCCTGGCCTGGAAGAGCCATGTGGCCTATTTCAAGGTGGTGCAGCCGGGACATCCGGTGAGCTACGGCAGCACCTGGGTGAGTGACCGCCCTGTGAGGATGGTGACCATTCCGGTGGGCTATGGCGATGGCTACTTCCGCGCCTTGTCCAACAAGGCCCAGGTGCTCATCCGGGGGCAGAAATACCCGGTGGCGGGCCGTGTGTGCATGGATCAGATCATGGTGAACCTGGATTCCGGAACGGCCTACTACCGCGACGAGGTCGTGCTGCTTGGTAAGCAGGGCGGGCAGGAGATCAGCGCCGACGATCTCGCCGAATGGGCAGGCACGATCTCGTATGAAGTGCTGACCAACATCAATGCCAGGGTGCCGCGGGTGTATGTGTGAGCCTGCGGGCGCGGGAAAGGCTGTGGCAGGGTGCACATTTCATTCGCACAGGCTGCTCAGGCCGCTACTCTCGCCACCCTTATGCTCCAAGCTGGTATCGTCGGCCTGCCCAACGTAGGCAAATCCACTCTTTTCAATGCAGTCACACGCACCCGCAAGGCGGAGGCTGCCAACTATCCTTTCTGCACCATCGAGCCCAATCAGGGCGTGGTCATCGTCCCGGACGAGCGCCTGGCGGTGCTTTCCAAGATCAGCGGCTCACAGAAGCTGGTCCCGGCCGCGATTGAGTTTGTGGACATCGCGGGCCTTGTGAAGGGGGCCAGCCAGGGGGAGGGCCTCGGCAACAAGTTCCTGAGCCACATCCGTGAAGTGGATGCCATCGTGCACGTGGTGCGCTGCTTTGAAAATGGCGACATCACGCATGTGGATGGCAGCGTGGACCCCGTCCGTGACATCGAAGTGATCAATACGGAGCTGATTCTGGCGGACCTCGAATCCATCCAGCGCCGCAAGGAGCGCTGCGAGAAGAAGGCGAAGAGCGGTGACAAGGAGGCCAAGGCCGAGATCGCCCTCTGCGAGAAGCTGCTGCCGCACCTGGATGCGATGAAGCCCGCCGTCACCGCCGAACTTTCTGACGACGAGCGCAAGCTGATGAAGTCCTTCTTCCTGCTCAGCGGCAAGCCCTGCATCTACGCCTGCAACGTGGCCGAGTCTGACCTCGCCGCCGCCTCCAAGGAGCCCGACAAGCATCCGTTGGTCTCGAAGGTGCGCGAATACGTCAGCCATGCCCATGCAGCCAGCGCCTGTGTCGTCAGCGCCGCGATTGAGAACGAACTCGTGGACCTGCCGGAAGAGGACGCCAAGGCCTACCTTGCAGACCTGGGCGTGACGGACAGTGGCGTGAACCAGCTCATCAAGAGCGTGTACAGCCTGCTCGGACTTCAGACCTACCTCACGACGGGTGAGAAGGAAACGCGGGCCTGGACCATCACCAAGGGCATGAAGGCTCCCCAGGCGGCGGGCGTCATCCATGGTGACTTTGAGCGTGGCTTCATCGCAGCCCAGATCGTGCATTTTGATGACCTGGTCGCCCTCGGTTCCGAGGCCAAGGCCCGCGAGGCCGGCAAGCTGCGCATCGAAGGCAAGGAGTACGTCATGCGCGACGGCGACGTCGTCGAATGGCGTTTCAACGTCTGAGCCGGCACGCAGCTAGATCGCAATCGGTCGAGGCCGCTGGGCTGGATGCGTGGGGCTTACCTCACGATCATCCACGGCAGCCAGCGAGCCTGGGCCATCACCAGCAGCCCCATGAGCAGGGCCAGCGCCACGCTGTGCCAGAACACGCTTCGCAGCACGGTGCCTGCATCCGGGCTGTCTTCGCGGCCACCGGTGGCCACTGCCGCCACGACGATGCTCTGGGCATCAATCATCTTGCCCATGACGCCACCGGAGCTGTTGGAAGCCGCCATGTGCACCGGTGAGAGGCCGAGCTGGTTGGCCGTGACCTGCTGAAGATTGCCAAAGAGCACGTTCGACGCCGTGTCACTGCCGGTGAGGGCCACGCCCAGCCAGCCGATGATGGGTGAGAAGAAGGGAAAGAAGACGCCCGTCGAGGCCATCATCAGCCCCATGGTGGTGTCCGTACCGCTGTAGCGTGTCACGTAGCCCATCGCGAGCATCAGGGAGATCGTCAGCAGGGAGACACGCAGCTTCCAGACGGTGCGGCCATAGATGGCCAGCAGCTGCCGTGGCCGAACGCCGAGGCAGAATCCTGCCATGATGCCGGCAAACAGCGCCGAAGTGCCGGCCGAGCTGAGCAGGTTCAGTTTGAAGACCGCCTTTTCCAGCTCCGGATGAACGACCACGGGCGGCACCCTCTGCACGGCGAGATGCAGCATCGGCACTTCGATCTCACGGTTGAAGACGGCATTTAGGGCGGATTTGACCTGCGGCGTGCCCCAGACAAACACGAACACGGTCAGAAACACCCAGGGCAGCCAGGCTTTCCAGGCACCGGGGCTGGCAGTGGCGGCCACGGCAGGCTCGGCGGCTGCCTCCTGCGGCTTCCAGACCTTCATGAAGAGCACCAGCGCACCCATCGCCACCACGGCGCTGATGATGTCCACCAGCCACGGTCCGTGGAAGTTGCTGACCAGGAACTGCATCAGGGCAAAACTGCCGCCCGTGACGAGGCAGGCGGGCCAGACGCCGATCATGCCACGCCAGCCAGACTGGGCGGCCACCAGCCAGAAGGGCACGAGCAGGGAGAATAGAGGCAGCTGCCTGCCGACCATCGCGCTCAGCTTCATCAGATCCAGGCCAGTGATGTCAGCCATGGTCGTCAAAGGAATGCCGAGCGAGCCAAAGGCGACGGGTGCGGTGTTGCCGATGAGGGCCAGTTTGGCGGCCTCCAGAGGCTTGAAGCCGAGCCCGATCATGAGCGCGCCGGTGATGGCGACGGGGGCTCCGAAGCCTGCGGCGCCTTCAATGAAGGCTCCAAAGCAGAAGGCGATCATCAGCGCCTGAATGCGCCGGTCTCCCGACACACCCGCAATCTGCTTCTGCATCACCTCAAACTGCCGTGTCTCGACGCTGAGGTTATAGACAAACATCGCGTTCAACACGATCCAGCCGATGGGGAAGAGGCCAAAGACCGCGCCATTCACGGCCGCGGCACCCGCCAGAGCAGCCGGCATGTGATACACCAGCACGGCGATCACGAGCGCGGCGATCAAGCCCACCAGGGCGGCCAGATGCGCCCTCACATGCCAGAAGGCCAGCAATCCCAGCAGCAGAACCACCGGCAGGGATGCCACGGCGGAAGAGAGGAAGAGCTGATGGAGAGGGTCGTAATTCTGAGGCCAGGGCATGGGTTTAAAGCGGCCCGATGAGGAGCATCTTGCACCTCATTGTCACGCCTCCATTCATGAGACAGATGCAGATGACGATGAAGGTCTGCCTTCGGTGACAAGGCCCTGTCAGGATGCTTGAAATCCGGTGTCATCCACCACGTTGTGGAAGGTGACCATGTTCCTTCGGATCCTTTTTGCTTGCTGCCTGGCAGCCTCACCCGCCTG
>CALDGV010000347.1 GCA_937941745.1 uncultured Prosthecobacter sp.
TCCAGGAGAAGTTGGCGAACTGATCATCAAAGGCCCCAATGTCGGCCTGGGCTACTGGAGGTCCCCGGAGGAGACGCAGAAGCGCTACCGCATTCAACCGGATGGCTCACGCCTCCTTGCCACCGGTGACTTCGGTGCCGTGGACGCCGAGGGGTTCATTCATTTCCATGCCCGAAGCGACTTCATGATCAAGCACCGGGGCCATCGCATGAGCCCGGCGGAGATCGAAGAAGCTGCCTGCCGCTCTCAGCACGTCGCGGCCGCCGGGTGCATCAAGGATGAAGAGACGGATCAACTCTGCCTCTTCCTCTCCTCCACCAATGCGGAGAGGCCTGAAGACGCCGTCATTCTGGCGGAACTGGCCGAAACCCTAGAGCGGGCCAAGCTTCCCGACCGGCTCATCTACCTGCCGGAACTGCCACGCACGGCGAACCAAAAAGTGGACCGCAAAGCTCTGAAGGCCTTTCTGGCGACTGAACGCAAATGAAGGCTTCTCTTGCCCAGACTCTCGCGGACCGCCATGGCACACCGCTTTATGCTTATGATCTTGCTGAGGTCAGAGCCCGAGCCAGCGAACTCTTCGCCGCCCTGCCCGATGGAGCGTCCGTCTGCTATTCACTGAAGGCAAACCCGCTGCCGAGCATCGCCCGCCGCCTAAAGGAATGCGGCACACGCGCCGAGATCACCTCCGAGGGTGAACTGGCTGCAGCCCAGGCAGCGGGCTTCCCTGGCGACCAAATGCTCTTTGGCGGCCCTGGCAAGACAGCGCGTGAGCTTGATGCGGCATTCCAGGCTGGAGTGCGCCTCTTTTCCTGCGAGAGCTTCAGGGACCTGGCCCAGCTTTCCCAGGCAAGCCAGAAGCACGGACAAAACGTCGAAGTGCTGCTGCGGGTGAATCCAGCCGAAGCTCCGGAGGCACGTCTGGCCATGTCTGGTGTGGAAAGCCAGTTTGGCTTTGCCGAGCCGCTGCTTCTGGATCCCAGCGCCAAACAGCAGATTTGGCTTCCAGGACTGAAACCGGCCGGTGTTCACGTGTATTTCGGCACCCAGGTGACCGGGGTCGAGGCCATCGTCACCAACACAAGGCGTGCCGTTGAATGTGCTGAACGAGTCGAAGCAGCCCTGGGCTTTCAAAGCCGCATCTTGAACGTCGGCGGTGGCTTTCCCTGGCCTTATGCCAATGATCAGCCCCCCGTTCGACTGACCGGGCTGCGAGAACAACTGACCGCATTCTGGACCTCCACCGCAGCCTCGCGGAGAGGCGCTGAGCTCTGGTTTGAGTCCGGCCGCTGGTTGAGCGCCAGCAGTGGCTGGCTGATCGCGAAGGTGCTTGAACTCAAGCCCTTCCCTTCCCGCACCTTTGTCATCCTGGATACTGGCATCCACCATCTGGGCGGGATGGCTGGGCTCGGCAGAGTCCCGCGAAACTCGCTGACCATGGTCAATTTCAGCCGCGAGGTCTCTCCGGAAACGCTGATCCAGGCAGACTTGGTCGGACCTCTTTGCACGCCGCTCGATGCGCTGGCCCGGGGATTGAAGATCCCGCCGGTGCAGCCCGGTGATCTGATCGGCATCCCCAACGTCGGCGCCTATGGCATCACCGCGAGCCTGATCGCCTTTCTGAGCCATCCTCCGCCCGTCGAAGTGGCGCATGAGAATGGGCGGGAAGTTGAAGCCTGGCAGATGCGCCATGGCCACGCCCCCGCAAGCACCACTCTTCCTTAGATTTCTCCCTCTTACATGACCCTAGAGCAACGTATTCAAGCCCTCCTGCGTCCGCACCTCAGACTCCTGCCAGCGGATGCTGAACTGCCCATGGATGCCGAGCTGGGGCACCTCGGGCTGGATTCCCTGCAGTCGATCGACCTTTTGATGGCTTTGGAACAGGAATTTGGGGTCACCATCCCTGATGAGAAAATCACCGTGGAATCCTTTTCCACCCCCGCAAGCGTGCTTGCCCTGGTTTCATAAGCCCCAGTCCCCTTCTGCCATGACCGGCCGGACGCGCATGGCATTCAGCGCAGGCGGGAGCCAGTGGTGATGGCAGATCCTTTCCGCACGGCTGTAGGTCAGCGGCAGGCCTTGCCATACCTCGTCCTCAGGAAAAGAAGCCAGGCTGATAAAAGGCCACCAGCGGCCATGTTCGGCCGGAGTATGATCCATGAGCCAGCTGACGAGGGCGTGAATTTCATGCCAGCCTTCCTCCGTCGTAAACCAGTCCACGACCTTCCAGGTCGGGATGCCTTTCACAGCCCGCATCGCCACCACGATGCATGACGTGAGCATCCCACCTTCTGCAACCACGCCCACAAAGTGATGCTCCCGCATCGGTGAGGACAGGTACCAACGCAGATAATCCCGCGTGATGTGTTTCTGCACACATTTGTGGGGTCTTGCCGGGCTGACGCTGCTGACACGTTCCAGGTCCGTCACGATTTCCCTGCCATCACGAGGCATCGGCGGCTCATAACTCATCACTCCGGCCATCATTCCGCCCGCAGCCCCCCGAAGCAAAAGACCACGATGAATCCTCATGCGGGACTGCCATCCCCAGCGGGCCAGCAGAGCCTGCACTTCAGGGCTCGGTGTGGTATCAACCAGGAGGGTGTCCTTTCCCAGACGCTGCAGCATCAGGCCCATGGGCAAAGCTGCGTGACGATAAGGCTCCTCAACAGCCCAGGAAGTGGCGATCAAAGCAGGGACGGGATGGCCCTGTGCGTCTTCGTAAAGGGTCGGAATCGCCCCTAGATAGCCAACGATGCGCCCCAGATCCCTGAGCAGCCATCCACGGCAGGTGTGTGCATGAGCAAAGGGGTTCTCATCCCACCAGAAAGACAGGCGGTGCAGCCATTTGGCCTCATCACAGGCGCCTTCCCCCGTGAACTGAGCCATCAGAAATGGCACCAACTCCGCCCGGGCGGAGGAGGAATCCTGAAAAGGCTCGATCTGTACAGACACTCCTTAAATTAGCGCATGCTTGCTGCCATTGTCTGTCATTTTCTTGTCTGCCCAGACCGTGATCTGCAGAATGAATGCCATTGAAGCGGGGTTTCCCTCAGCATCACGTCAGCAATGGTTCGCCTTCGTGGGTGTCTCCAATAGGAAATAGAGCCCGCCCGCATAGGGCTTCAGGTTCAAGACCGGGATGCGACACCAGCGGAAGGTCACGATCATGCCATGCGGGGACAAAAATGGACAGCTTTTCAGCAT
>CALDGV010000348.1 GCA_937941745.1 uncultured Prosthecobacter sp.
GAACCTGATGCAGCAAAACCGCTTTTTGATGGCTGGGCGCACTCAAGCCCTGCCGGTCCGAGGCTGGGGCGCGGGCGACCAGTTCAGCACAGTGCTCCATGAGCTGCGTGCAGGGCAGGAACTGGATGCCGAAACCTTCATCGCCGACGCGCGGCGTGCTGGTGAGCAGCGCTGGCTGGCCCCCGTGCAGGTGAACCTGCGGTTTGCTGATGCCGCCAGCGCCTCCCGCCTCGGCCAGGTGGAGAAAATCCTCGACTGGTGTGCCTCCCAGCCTTTCCAGGCGCTGACGGTGGGTGAATACGCCCGTCTGATGCGCGATGCCGCGCACACCCGCATCTTCCAGACGAGCGCCGACCGCTGGGTCGTCGTCAATGAGGGCCTGGCACGAACCCTCCGCCTGCCTGCTGCCGCAGGCGTGCCGGACCTGGCCCGCTGCACCGGCGTGTCTGGCTTCACGCGCCAGGGAGATCAGCTCTACATTCACACCCTCGGCCTGCGCCGGACGGAGCTGGTGATGCGTCGTGAGGCTGAGCGTGATTACCTGCGCCTCGCCAGCTCCAGCGGCAGCGTAAGGTATCTGGAAGCCGGCAGCAGTCGTGCCCTGCTGCAGGTTCATCACACGCGGCCGGTGGAGATGACTTTTGAAGGCATCCTGCCCGGCACGATCTGCCAGCTCGTGGCCAATGGCACGCCGGATTACATCATGGCCGACACTGCAGGCCGCATCGAATTCACCGTGCCGGGCCAGTCCACCGTGCAGCTGCGCCTTCTTCCGGATCAAAAGGCCGCCATGCGCTGAACCTCCCGGCTTCCTCTTCTCTGAGTCATGTCCCGCTTTTTTCTCCTCATCCTCCTTTACGCCGGCCTGGCCGCCGTCTGGGCCTGGCGTTTGAAGCCCGCGCCTGCCTATGTCGAAGATCCGCAGCGCCAGCCTCGGCTGGAGCGCCTGACCGTCTTCCTCACCAAGGCGCCACCCGTGGTGCTGGAGCGCATTCTGATGAGCATCGCGCCCATTCCAGATGAGCGTCTGGCGCTGGTGGATGACTGGTTGAAGCTTCCTCCGATGGAGCAGCTGCGCGAGCTCACAGTGCGTGACCCTGCCATGCTCAAAGGGGCGGGCACCCTGCGCGATTCGCTGCTGCTTGGCTGGCTGGGGCATGAAAAGAGGGCCATCGCTCCGCACGAGGCGCACTTGATGATTGCCGCCTCCGGCAGCCGGCTCG
Organism: uncultured Prosthecobacter sp.; assembly: GCA_937941745.1. Lineage (GTDB taxonomy): Bacteria > Verrucomicrobiota > Verrucomicrobiia > Verrucomicrobiales > Verrucomicrobiaceae > Prosthecobacter. Next base: position 1,224 of record CALDGV010000348.1, read on the forward strand.
ATGACCAGATGCGCCTGTATGCCTTTGAGACTCTCGCCGCCCGTGCCCGGCGTGATGGTGATCTGGATGGGGCCATGGCGATCCTGGACCGGGCCGCCGACATCCCACGTGCCAAATGGGCCGTGACCCGCACCCTGGTTCAGATCGCCCGTGAGCGCGATCAATCCATGGTGGCCCTCGGTGCCATCAACGACTGGCTCAAGAAGGTGGGCGATAAGGCACCTGCGGCTGACCTCGATGAGGCGCGTGAAATGCAGGTCCACCTGATGCTGCGCCTGAACCGGCCTGCGGATGCCCTCGATCTCCAGCTTGCGAGGCTGGAGCAGGTTCCCGCTGAGGCACCTCTGCCTGAGGCCACACTCAACCGCGCCCTTGTCTGTGCCCGTGCAGCCCAGCAGGAGCTGAAAATGATCTCCTGGCTGGAACGCCAGCTTGCCAGCTTCCCCGAACACAAGCTGAAGCCGGAGGAGCTGCTGGCTCGTGCGGAGGTGAATTCCGAGTATGTGCACTGGCTCAAGGAGCACGCCTCCATCGTGGACCGAGAACTGCCTGCCGTGCGCGGCTTTGAGGCCTGCCTGCGCCTGGCCGCTGCTGGCGAAAGGACGGCGGTTTCCCGTTTTTGTGCGCTTGCCGAGGCGGCGAAGGGAGGTGAGGCGGCGGTGAAGCTTCTCCGTCAGCTTTTGCAGCAGCCGCTGCTTCGTTCCGCCGTGCTGGAGCTGGCACAGCAGCAGCCTCTGGCCCGCCGCGCAGTCGCTGAAGCCCTGCGGGCCGCCTCATCGGATCGAGAGCTTCATTTCGCCGCCACGCTGGCTGAAGCGGCAGCGGCTACTGGCAGTGCACCTGCCCTCTGGCAGGGGTATCTGCGCCGCTTTCCGGCGGATGCGGCCGCGCAGCGTCGGCTCATCCAGGCGCATCTTGCCGCCCGGCAGCCTTCCCTGGCTCTGCGTGTGTTCGATTCGATGGATGAGCAAAAGCTCACGGAGGCGGACCGCCGCCAGCGGGAGCTTCTTGGCCAGCTTTGAGGCACCCCAGTCAGGCCTGCGTCAGTCTTCGGACACCCTTTTGGCCTTGGAGCGGCCACCTTTCCACAGGTCATACTGGGGGTCGGCATAGGTCTCGAAAAACCGGGTCAGCCGTCCTGCCATCTCGGTGGTGATTTTCTCCATCCCTGGCTGGCCGAACAAATTGAAGCGCTCGCGTGGGTCGGCCTGCATGTCGTAGAGCTCATGCGGGCCGGAGGGATGACGCTGCACATACTTCCAGCGGTCGCCGCGCACCGCCCGGCAGGTCTCCATTTCGTAGAACACCGTGTTGTCCCAGCCGGCGGGCGTTTCGCCGCGCAGGGCAGGGGAGTAATCCCGCCCAGGCAGCCTCGGCTGCGTGGGCAGCCTGGCCTTCACCCCCAGATGACCGAGCAGGCTGGGCAGGAAATCGTAATTGCTCACCAGCAGGTCGGAAGTGGTTCCTGCGGGGATGGTGCCCGGCTGATGAAAGATGAGCGGGATCTGCATCATGAGCTCATGGGCTCCGATCGGGCGGGTGTGGTCGCCCATGCCCCAGATGCCGTTCTGGCCGCCCATCCAGCCCTGGTCGGAGGTGTAGATGACCAGCGTGTCCTTCTCCAGTCCAAGGCGTTTCAGCGCGGCCATCACCTCTCCCACGCCGTCGTCCACACCGCTGACCTCGCTGGCCATCCGGCGTCGGGCACGCGGGTCGTTGTGGAACTGCTTGTTATGATGCTGCCAGGGGTGCATGGCGTCACGTGGGAAGCTCTGCAGTTCCTTGTCTGCATAATAGGTGGCATGGCGGTTCCTGGCTTCGTTGAGCATCA
>CALDGV010000349.1 GCA_937941745.1 uncultured Prosthecobacter sp.
AGCCACCGTCACCTGATCTCCCATGGCGGCTACATTCGCACGCTTGATGGCCGGATTGTAATAGTCATTGAAGCTGTCCAGGATCGTCACTTTGCCAGCTCCGGTGGAGAGCAGGCGTTCGACTGTGTGGGAACCGATGAAACCGGCGCCGCCGGTGACGAGAATGTTCATGGATGAGTGAGGGCTGGAAGGGAAAGCAGGGTGGAAAGCTCCGGCACGGCCCGCCGCTTTGCAACTCTGAGCTCGTTTTCATCCAACGATGGCGTCAGGCCTCGTGAAGTTTGCTTGCAGGCTGAGCAAGGCCCTGCAGGAGGGGCAAAAAGCCGGGCATGCGGATTTCTGCTTTCCGTGCCCGCCTTTCCGCCTTTTATCGCGCCTCGTTTTCCAAACTTCCAGCCACTCATTTTCTCATGTCCAAGTCCGCCGTTCTTCTCTTTGCAGGTCAAGGTGCTCAAAAAGTCGGCATGGGGAAGGACCTCGCCGAGGCTTTCCCGTCCGTTCGCGCGCTGTTTGAGCAGGCGGATGCGGCGCTGGGCTATTCCCTGAGCCAGGTGATGTTTGAGGGTCCGATGGAGGAATTGACGAAGACGAGCCGCTGCCAGCCTGCGCTGTATGCTCATGGCCTCGCGATCCTGAGTGTGCTGAAGGAAAAGGTGCCTGGCCTGCAAATCGCGGCCACTGCGGGCCTTTCGCTCGGCGAATTCACGGCTCATGCAGCCGCGGGCACGTTTGACTTTGCCACCGGCTTGAACCTTGTGTTCCAGCGCGGCAGCTTCATGGAGGAAGCCTGTGAAAACACCAAGGGTGCCATGCTGGCGATGCTGGGAGGTGAGGAGAGTGCCATCCGTGAACTGGCTGCTGAATGCGATGTGGATGTGGCCAACCTGAATGCTCCCGGACAGATCGTGCTCAGCGGCAGTGTGGAAGGCATTCAGGATGCGGCCGCCAAGGCCAAGGACAAGGGCATCAAACGCGCGATTCCTCTGCCCGTGGCGGGCGCCTACCACAGCCGCCTGATGAAAAGCGCCCAGGACAAGCTGGCTGCCGTGCTTGCCAGTGCACCGATCGCCGAGCCATCTGTTCCTGTGGTCTGCAACTTTGAAGCCCGTGCGGTGAAGACGCCTGAGGAAATTCGCAGCACCCTGACCGCCCAGGTCACTGGCAGTGTGCGCTGGGTGGAGTCCATGCAGGCGCTTCGTGCTGCCGGACACGATCTGTTCATTGAACTCGGCCCGGATGCCACGCTGGCCGGCCTCATGGGCAAGATCGACAAGGAGGCCAAGGTGATCTCCATCAAGGATCTTGTCAGCCTTGAGGCCGCTGTGGCGCAGCTTCTGTAGCCTGGGCGGCGATCTTCGTCGTCAACGATGTAGGCTTCAGCGCTCCTCCACCCACCTTGGCGCCGGGTAGCTGCCCAGCACTTTGACGGTGGAGCCGAGCTGAGTCAGCTCATGGATGACTTCCTGCAAGGTGCCATCCTCATGGTGGCCGCTGATTTCGAGGAAGAATCGTGCCTGCGTGCCGGTGGCGTCTCCCGGCACAGGGCGGTTCTCAATCTGGCGCACATTGACATTGCGCGCGGCGAAGACTTTCAGCACCTCCAGCAGTGCTCCCACGCGGTCGCTGGCATGAACCATGAGCATCGTGTTGTCATTGCCGCTGGGATCGCCGCTGCGTCGGCCCAGGATGATGAAGCGGGCCCGGCTGGAAATCTCCCGGGGGCTGGAGGCGATGACTTTCAGTTCGTGCAGTTCAGCGCCGAGCGGCGTGCCGACGGCGGCTGCACCCTTCTCCGTCTCCGCATGAGCCGCGGCGAGGCTGGATGAGGCGCTTTCCACCAGCTTCACGCCTGGGAATCGCTGGCCGAGCCAGGAACGGCAGGGCGCGAGCATTTGTGGATGTCCGTAAATGACCGTAGGCGGCGTGTCGTCATCCTGCGCCATGACCACCGTCTCCACCTTCCAGAGAATCTCGGCATAGATCTGCAGCTGGGAATCCACGAGGTGGTCCAGGGTATGATGCACCGCACCTTCCGTGCTGTGCTCGATGGGCAGCACCGCGTAGTCCACCTCACGTGCCGCCACTCGGGCGAAAGCACCTTCGATCGCATCCTCAGCGCTGTAATCGACGCTGTTGCCAAACTTGTGCACGGCCACCTGGTGGGTCCAGGAGCCCGCCGGACCGAGGTAGGCAATCTTGAGGCTGTCCTCGAGGGCCAGCGCCGCGCTCATGATCTCGCGGAAAATGGACCGGATGGCCTTCTCCGTCAGCTTGCCATGCTGAGCGGAATTGATCTGGCAGAGCTTGCGCAGCAGCGCCTCTTCACGCCCGGGCACATAGATGTCGAGGCCGGCCTTCTTTTTCACCTCGGCCACTTCCAGCACGAGGTTGGCCCGCTCGTTCAGCAGGCGGATGAGTTGTTCATCAATGGCATCAATCTTTATCCGGATGCCCTGCAGGTCCAGGCTGGCAGGATTCGCCGGGTCCGAGGAGCCTTGAGGAGATGACGAATCGGGCATGAGGCGGATGAAGGCTTAGGCTTCAGCTGACGGTTCCTCAGCGGCAGAGGCGGCGCTGGCCAGTTCCTCGGCGGCGGACTGAGGTTGTGGCTCCAGGGAAAGCTGCGTGGCCTCTGGCGCAGAGGCTCCCGGCTGCTCTTCGGCTGCGGTGGGCAGCTTCACGCGGCGAAGTTCCTGGGCGTTGGGGAGTTCGTCGAGGTTCTTGACGGCGAAATGGTCCAGGAAGGCGTCTGTCGTGCCATAAAGCAGCGGTTTTCCCGGAAGCTCGGCGCGGCCTTCGATCTTGATCAGGCCACGGTCCACGAGCTGCTGCACCATCGCATCCACGCTCACGCCGCGCACCGCTTCAATCCCTGCCTTGGTGATGGGCTGGCGGTAGGCGATGATGGCCAGGGTCTCCAGGGCCGGCTGGCTCAGGCGCTGCACTTTTTTGCCAGGGAAAAGAGCCCGGCACCACTCGGCGTAGTCGGCCTTGGCGCAGAGGCGCCAGCCGTGCGGACGTTCGGCGATGGTGAAGGAGCGTCCGTCCGCCTCGTAGTGGGCGATGAGCTTGTCGATGGATTCACGGACGGCCAGTTCGTCCACCGTGAGCAGCGGCTCGATGTAAGGCGGCACTTCCGACGGGTCGTTGGCAGCCTCCTGGATGTCCTTGGCCGTGTCCTTCACCGCCGCAGCCATCTGCGAAAGCGGCAGCGGCTCCTGGGTGGCAAAGAGAAGGGCTTCGACGATGGCGGTCAGTTCCATGAGGCGGGAAGGTGAGACAAGCAGGCATCCAAAGCGAGCGCGGGGGGGCAGTCAAGACAGCTTCACGCCCTGCCCTGAAGGGGCTTACAAGCCTGGAGGATGCCGTGCCACATAACCTTTGATCGGCCGGGAGCGGATGGACCATTTCGGACCTTCGTTTTCGCCATTGTAGCCTGTGTCGAGTCGCAATCCGGCCACGACGATGAAGGCGTGGCCGCTTTTGGCATAGACGGTGACGTATCTGCCGGCTCCCCGGTTGCCAAAGCGGCGCAGTCCACCCGATGTGGCTGGGGAGGAGATCAACCCGGCTCCACGGAGGGCATAAGAAACGGTGCCAGAGCAGTCGTAACCTGAATCGTGAAAGCTCCGGTGGCCGCCGCCATACTTGTAGGGCTTGCCGGCGATCTGGTTCCCGGCCTCGATGATCTGCATGACCTGCTTCGGCAGCCCGGCGGGCGGCACGGCCTTGCCATTCACCACAATCGCGGTCTTTCCAGGTGCATAGCGATATTCCCAGCGCGCAGGCCGGGAGCCGCAGCTGCACAGCAGCGCCGCCATCGTCAGCATCAACAAAGCACGAAAAACCATGGGCAGACCTTATCGAAGACGATCTTCGCAGATCAAGCCGCGAGTCATCTGGAAACTTGCCGGAAGGCGGTGGGTGAATTTCACTTCGTGACTGAGACGAGTGTTGTGTCCCGTGAAGGCACTGCGTATCTTTTTGCTGTTTGATGACCCCTGATCCCTCCGCCCAGCCAGCACCGGCCGCCCTCGCGCCCGGTGCAGGAGCGATGCCAGAGGCCAACGCCACCATGCTGGAGCTGCCCGCGCCGCCGGTGCACCAGCACACCCCTGCTGCCCGCCAGCGCAACGGCCCTCCTTCCCACCGTGATGACATCGTCATTCCGGACTACACCCTCATCCGTCGCATCGGAGCTGGTGCCTACGGCGAGGTCTGGCTGGCTCAGAGTGTCACTGGAGCCTATCGCGCAGTGAAGATCGTCTGGCGGGAGGACTTTGAGCTCACCCGCACCTTCCACCGCGAGTTCCTCGGCATTCAGCAGTTCGAGCCCATCTCACGCGGCCACCCCTGCCTCGTTCACATCCTGCAT
>CALDGV010000350.1 GCA_937941745.1 uncultured Prosthecobacter sp.
TTCTTTGTCGGTCAGCCAGGCACAAAAGGCACGGGCATCTTGAAGCGTGATCCCAACCACCGGATGATCTTCCCCCTGCTCAAAGTAAGGCTTGTAGGTCCAATCGTATCCCGAAGACTCCACGAACTGCCTCCAGGCCTTCAAAGTAGTCTCATGCACCGCGAACAGAACCGATGCACCAGGGACAGCGACGAATTTTTCACCCAACGTCGCACTCACGTGCTCCACAAGCTCCTCCGGTTTCTGGGAGAAGCAGTTCTCCCAAGGGGAGAGCAGGGCAGCTCCAGTGAAAATCAGACGGAACAGGCTCATGAGAAAAAGAAAAAACGGTTCTGAGCGTCAGCAGAACCGTTCAATCGTCAAGCACCGAGGCTTAGCTGGTTGAACCAGGATCACCAGTTCTTGATCCATTTGATGTCAATGCGGGTCGTGCCGCCCCCGGAGGTGGCTTCAAGCCCCGTTGAAGTCAGATGATCCTCATCCTCGCCATAGGACCAGATGTCGTAGGTTCCACGATTCACCGTGAGCGGGTCAGGCGGAGGATCGCCCGGCGTCGGAGCCACCAGAGGAGCCGCCCGAATGTAACGGAGAGGATGTCCAAAGCCGTCCGTCATGAAGTAAAGAGTATCCACCTTGGTCCACATCTCGCGAGGCATGTCAGCGAGCATGACGTTTGGAGCCTCGTTGAGGTCAAGCTGGCCATCGGATTCAGGAACACCCTGGCCTGTGGCACCCTCGATCTGATCAAAACCATCTCCGCTCATGGCCTGATAGAGGCAGGCGCCTCCTCCGGCGATGTAGGACTTGTCTCCAATGGCCACCGTGGTGTCTCCGTTGGCAGCCTTGGGATAAGAGCCAAACTTCTCTTTATAGTTTTCGAGCCCGGAACGGACTGCACGGATCACAACTTCTGTGCGACTGCGCTTCGATGAACGGTCAGCATAGGTGTAACCTCCCACGACAAGCGCGAAAAGGATCACGATCACGCTGACAACCGTGATCAATTCAATCAGCGTGAAGCCTGCGCGGCGGGCAGAAGAAAATGGATGGACTTTCATGGTTGGGGGGGATTGGCAACGATGGCAGCGCGGTCAGCTTGAGATGAGGCAGGGCAAAAAATATCTTTTCGTTCAAGCTTTCCCATAATGCCTCCGAGCTTAGAGGATCACTTTTTGGCAAGTGACCCTCCAGCCTTTCGAGGCAGAAGAGGACTAACCTCCTCCACCTGCGCCAGTGCTGAGCTGTTTGATGACTTCGATCAGAGGCAGGAACAAAGCCAGAACGATGGTACCCACGATCAACGCCAGGGCGACAATCATGAGAGGCTCGAGCATGGAAGTGAGGGCGGACACCGAGTTGTCCACTTCATCCTCATACACATCGGCGATCTTCAAAAGCATCTCAGGAAGCTGGCCCGTTTCTTCGCCGACATCCACCATGGAAATCACCATGGGAGGGAAGACGCTGCTAGCCTCGAGAGGAGCCACCATGGATTCACCTTCCTTCACGGCGTCGTGCACTTTGACGATGGACTCCGAGACAATCGCATTGCCCGCCGTCTCACGAGTGATGTTCAAAGCCTGAAGGATCGGAACCCCTGAAGTGACCAGGGTGCCAAGCGTGCGGGTGAAGCGGGAAATGGCCGTTTTGCGCTGCACATCACCAAAGAGCGGCAGCTTGAGCTTCCAGGCGTCAATCTGACGGCGACCTCCAGCAGTGGCAGCAAAGAGACGCCAGCCGACAATCAGCAAGGTGACACCTGCTGCGAGGAAGATGAAGTTTTGGCACATCCAGCGGCTGAAGCCGATGACGAATTTCGTGAGCGCGGGGAGCTGG
>CALDGV010000351.1 GCA_937941745.1 uncultured Prosthecobacter sp.
GGTGCCATCGCGAACTACGAGACCGCGTTCCTCATGCAGAGCGCCGTGCCGGACATCGCGGACATCAGCGCCGAGCCGGAGCACATCCGCAGGCTTTATGGCCTCGATTCCACCGACGAGCACCAGCGCTTTTACGCCACCCAGGCCCTGCGCGCGCGCCGTCTGGTCGAGGCGGGCGTGCGCTTTGTCGAGATCACCTGCCCAAGCTTCGATGGCAACAACTCGCCCTGGGATCAGCATGGTCAGCTCAAGGTGAATCACGAGAAAAACGCCCGCATCACGGATCAAAGCGTGGCTGCGCTCATCCTGGATCTCGAGCAGCGCGGTCTGCTGGATGAAACCATCGTCCTTTGGGCAGGTGAGATGGGCCGCACGCCGCACACCCCGAAGATCAGCGCCACTGCGGGCCGCGACCACCATGTGAATGGCTACACGATCTTCATGGCCGGAGGCGGTTTCCGTGGCGGCATGACCTTTGGGGAGACCGATGACTTTGGCAATTCCGTGGTGAGCGACCCTCTGAACATCCACGACATTCACGCGACGCTGCTGCATCAGATGGGTCTCGATCACGAGCGCCTCACCTTCCGCCACGGCGGCAGGGATCAGCGCCTCACGGATGTGCACGGGCGGGTGGTGCAGCAGCTTCTCATTTGAATCGCGACCTTAGTGGGGAGATCCCATGAGCTGATTCTGAGTGTTGAGCCTGCACAATTCACAAAATGATGATGTCCATGCGCCCGGCCTGCCTTCCTTGCCGTAAGTGGACCTGATCCAGCTTTTCATGCCTCACCCTCACCTGCGTCCGCGATTGCTTTCCTGGTTCCGACGCCATCGGAACTGGGCCCGGATGATTCACCTTATTTGCTTGGCGGGCTGGCTGCTTTCTTCAGAAGGCCTTGGCCCTGCAATTTGCACTTTGCTGGCAGACATGGATGCGGTGCATGAGGTGGTGGTGGCGGCTGAGGCGAATGGTTCAGCTTTGGTGACCTTGAAGCACGAGAATGATGAGGAACTCATGGAGCCTCATGGGTTGCTGGTCACTGCCTTGCTGGTCCTGGGCCGGGCCTCGGAGGACCCCTCTAAGGACCATGTGCTTAGTTTCCTGCCATTGGATGACGGGCGAAGGATCGATCCGAGGAAGATTCTGCCGCCGCCGCCTCTTCGTCTGAACTGGAGACTTCCAACCATGGTTCAGGCCCTTTCCACTCAGGTGTCTTTTCATTACCAACCTTTGTGTGCCTGCACTGCCAAAGGAAGAGTGATGCGTTGTTGAGGCAATGAGGAGCGAGTCTCCTCCAGGCAAATCTAGCCACGCACCATGCCGTTCTGGCGAAACTCCTGCTGCAATACTGCCAGCACGTTTTGGCATCCGCGGTTCTGAGGATGGCTCGTCAAAGCGATGACTCCACCACCTGCCGTGTCTTCACTGGCGTCCCGCGTCACTGCATGCGGGCCATGTTTTCCCCCAACTTTTTCCATCATTTTCATGCCTGCTTTTGCTTCTCTCCGTCAGTCTGAACGTTCTCAATTTTCTCCTTGTGACCTGTGTGGTCACTCTTTGTTTCTCATCGTAGCGGATAAGGACCGCCTGGGTTATCCATTGCAGACGGTGGTGTGCCATGCCTGTGGCCTTGTTTCGACGAATCCACGTCCTTCGGATGAAGATCTGGATCGCTTTTACCGGGAAGAATACCGGAAAGCCTACAAGCAGGCATTTCAGCCCAAGCTGAAGCACGTGCACCGTGCCGGCCGGGTGGCCTTGGAACGGCTGGAATACCTGCTGCCACTGCTGAAGTCCGGCTGTTCCCTGCTGGACCTAGGGGCGGGCGGTGGAGAGTTGCTGTTCATGCTTCGAGGCCTGGGATTCAAGGTCCAGGGCATCGAGCCCAACATCGGCTACGGTGGAGTGGCGCGCGACCTGCTTGAACTGCCCGTGCAGGTGACCAGCTACCAGCAGGCAGCGGTAGAGCAGGAGAGCCTGGATGTGGTGACGTGCTTTCACGTGCTCGAGCACCTGGCACATCCCATAGAGGCTCTTGCCGCCATGGCGCGCTGGCTGAAGGTAGAAGGCCTGCTGCTGATCGAGGTTCCTCACGTAATGTCGCGCTGCCAGTGGCCGCACAGTCGCTATCACATCGGGCACCTGCACCATTTTAGCAGCAGCACGCTGGCACTGGCAGGGCAAAAGGCTGGCCTGCGCCCTGTGGATGCCTTCACCTCGGCGGATGGAGGGAATCTGATGGTGGTCTTCCGCAAGGGCGGCGAGCCGCCGATCAGTGGCGCTGGCACCATCCCGGGGCATTCCCAGCGGGTGATTCAGCATCTGCGTAGTCACACAGGGCTGACGCACCTGCTCTCGCCCCATCCTTACCTGCGCCCGTTGGAGAAGCTCGCAAGCCGTGTGCATGAGCGGCTGACCCTGATGCGGCATCGCGATGTAAAGTCGGTCCTTGAGCACCTGCTGGATGAGGCGCGACATCTGGAGCAGCAGATGCGGCAGTCTGCCTTTGAAGCAGAGCTGCCTTTGCAGCTTTCAGGTCTTCCGAGTTCGCCCTAGTGACGGCGTATTGCTGAGGCTGGGCGGGAAAAGGGTGAGCTCCTCTGAAGATCTTGAAAAGGTCATCATGGGAGTTCGCCTTCCATCAACCGCAAGCCGGAGGCTTGTGACTGCGTTCAGGGGCCGTGATGCGTCATCTGCTGCTTCTTTTTGCCTTCTGCCCTCTCTGGTCCGCTTTTTCAACGGCACCGAACCTGATCGTGATCCTGGCGGATGATCTAGGATACGCAGACCTCGGCTGCTACGGCAACACCTTCAATGAGACGCCGCGCATCGACCGTCTGGCACGCGAGGGGATGCGTTTCACCCAGTTCTATGCGGGGCCAGTGTGCTCGCCCACGCGCTGCAATCTGCAAAGCGGGCAGGACCAGGCGCGCTTTGGCATCACCCAGCACATTCCAGGGCACAAACGGCCGTTTGCGAAATTGTCTGATCCTGCCGTGCCTCTGCAAATGCCGCTGGAGGTCGAGACTTTTGCCGAATGTCTTGCGAAAGCAGGCTATGCGACGGGTTACTTCGGTAAATGGCACCTTGGCGGTGCGGGCTTTGGTCCGGAAGCGCAGGGCTGGCAGGTGGCGGAGGAGATCAAGGGCAACGCACAGCCGCCGGCGGACAAAGGTGGACCTCCGCAACGCACCGCAGAGCTGCTGGGGCGCAAGGCGGCGGATTTCATTCACGCGCACAAGGACCGGCCTTTTCTGCTGCAGATCTCCCATGCGGCGGTGCACATCCCGCTTTCGACAACGCCGGAGTTGAAGGCGAAATATGAAAAGAAAACGCCGATGGCCGGCTATCCAAGCAATCCCCAATATGCCGGCCTCCTGGAGGAACTCGACCAAAGCGTGGGCTGCGTCGTCGAAGCGGTTGAGAAGGCGGGCATTGCCAGCAACACGCTCATTTTCTTTCTCAGCGACAACGGCGGCCTTGAGCACGAGCAGAGCGGACGCGTTGTCACCTCCAACAAGCCGCTGCGCGGCGAGAAGGGCACGCTTTATGAAGGAGGCATCCGCATTCCGGCCATCGCCCGCTGGCTTGGAAAAGTGCCCGCAGGCAGCCGATGCGACACGCCGCTGATCACGATGGATGTTTTTCCCACCCTTGTGGAGCTCGCGGAAACCACGATGCCGAAGACACAACCCAGTGATGGCATCAGCCTTGCCGCCGTATTGCGTGATCCTGCGGCCAAGCTCAGCCGTGATGCGCTGCAATGGCATCTGCCGCATTACCATCACAGCACACCGGCCAGTGCTCTCAGGCAGGGGGATTGGAAGCTGATCGAGTTCTTCGAAGATGGTGCGTTGGAACTTTACGATCTGAAAAATGATCCAGGTGAGACCATCAACCTGGCTTCCACCGAGGCAACTCGTGCCAAAACCCTGCGAGTGGCGTTGCACAACTGGCGTCAGGAGATCGGTGCTCGGCTGCCGGTGCCCAATGCGAAGCATGACCCTTCCCGTGCGCTAGAGCTGGGGAAGGGGAAAGGAAAGCGCGAGGACTAGAGACACCCTGGAGGGAAGTCAGCGGCGGGTGAGCTTGCGCTTCAGCCTCATCCACGTAGGCACATCGAGGTCTTCGCCGCCATCGGCGAGAACAGGCTCGGTTTTCTGAAAGCGGCCACGGTCTTCTTCGGATCCGAAACGGAACGCGGTCTGCTCCTCTTCTTCAGCAGTTTTGGCGGCTTCAGCGGCCACTGAAACAGAAGATGCTCCACGGCCAACCATGGTGGCGAGCGATGGGGTGGCGGGTGCAGCTGGCGGGGCGGGGGCCAGTGGGCGAACGGGAGCCGGAGCCTCAGAGGTGATGAAGTCCTCAATGCGAGGCCGCGGAGGTTTCACGGCCACGGGAGCCGGCTCAGGGGCTGGTTCGGGTTCAGGGATGTGTGCAGTGACCAGTGTCGGCTCTTCAATGACGATCTCGTCCTGGATCACGGCACTGTCGGCCTCTTCTTCTTGATGAATGGCGGCGGGCTCATCGGGAATGAAGGGGGGCTCTTCTTCCTCAAGAGCAGCCGAAGCCGGGGCAGCGCTGGTCTCCACCGGGGCTGGCTCAGGGGCCAGTTGCGTCGGCGCTGCCGGGACGTTGATTTCTTCCTGGGTGAAAAGCAGCTCCATCGGCTCAGGAGCCGGTGCTGCTGGAATTCGGCTGATCTCAGCCTTCGGGGCGCGAGCTTGCTTCGGTGCTGGCGGAGAGGCAGAGGGGATGTGGGCCTGCGGCATCACCGCATCCATGATGGAGGGCATCGCACGCTCTTTGATCGGGAGCATTTCCACCGGCGGTGCCGCAGCCGCGACAGTGTTGAGCTGGGCCAGGCCAAGTGAGCTGAGCAGGGTGACGCAGACGCTGTCTCCGAGCTTCGGATCGACGGCGACCCCGAAGAGGATGTGCGTCTGATCGGGCACGTTCTTGCCGAGCTGCTTCATGATGGCATCCACCTCCAGCAGGGTGAGCGATTCCCCTCCTGCGATGTGCACGAGGAGGGTCTTGGTCTGGTGAAGCAGGCGGCCTTGATCAATGAGCGGGCTCTTGAGGGCGCGCTTGACGGCTTCCGCTCCGCGGTTCTGGCCACGGGCTTCGCCAAAGCCGAAGAGGCAGCGGCCATTGGAAGTGTTGAGGGCGGCGGTGAGGTCGTCCAGGCCCAGCTTCACGAGCCCAGGCGTCGTCAGGATCGTCGATACAGCCCGAAGGGACTGAGCAATGAGCTGATCTGCCTGGGTGAAAGCCTTTTGAATGCCGTCCTTGGGCAGTGTGAGCTCGCCCATGCGGTTGTTTTCAAAGAGGATGAGGGCGTCTGCGCGTTTTTGGAGCTGTTCCAGCGCTTCCTCGGCCTGCTTCAGACGGCGTTTGCCTTCAAAGCTGAAGGGCATGGTGGCCGTGAGGAAGACGAGCGCTCCCGTGCCTTTGGCGATCTCGGCAATGACAGGCGCGGCTCCCGAGCCTGTGCCGCCACCCAGGCCGGCGCAAATGAAGACAATGTCGTGGCCGTCCACGGCTTCGCGGATCTGTTCGCGAGAGAAGAGGGCAGCCTCACGTCCGAGCTCAGGGTCACCACCTGCGCCGATGCCGCGCATCAGCTCAACGCCGAGCTGCACCTTGTTGGGGCTCATGGAGTGGCTGAGCACACGGATGTCCGTATGCACGGTGACGAGCTTGGCTTCAACGGTGCGGTCGAGCGTGATGCGGTCGAGTACATTGCCTCCTGCTCCGCCGACGCCGACGATGCAGGTTTTGAGCGATCCTGGCTCAGAGGCGTCCTTCAGGGCGTTGCGATCATATTCGACCATGGCGTTTGCGGGTGTTGAGGTGAGGTTGGCTGCGCTGACGGAAAGGAGAGAAAAGAATGCTCAGGGGACGACGGAGAGGAGGTCGGCCATCTTGCGCCCGAGCTTGCGCAGCGGCGACATGAACGGCTTCTCCTGGTCGAGGATCTGGGCATAGCGAATGAGGCCGATAGGGGCGGAGAACTGGGGTTTCTCGAAAGTGGCGGTGACACCACTCACGGGAGCCGAGCCTGCGCGCGTGACCTTCCTTTGAAACACATCCTGTGCCACCACGTCAATGCCTTTCATGAGGCTGGTGCCCCCCGTGAGGTAGATCCCGGCGGCAAGGTGGCCGATATGGGCCTCGCAGCGTGCCTTCACCTGTTCCAGGATCTCGCGCACACGCAGGTAGATCACCTCGTTGAGGAAGCTGCGCTCCACTTCAGCGATGGTGAAGCCGTTGTCGTCCTCGACGCGGATGATGTCCGCCGGATCGACGTCCTCATAGAGGCACGAGCCTTCTGCCACCTTGAGCTCTTCGGCCCGCCGGTCAGGGATCTGCACGGCCATGGCGATGTCCTGGGTGATGTGGTCGCCGCCTAGCGGCACGCAGCCCGAGGCGGCGATCATGCCATCTTCATAAAGAACGTAGTCGGCGGTGCCCCCGCCGATGTCGATCATCAGCGCTCCCTGGGCCTTGGCCTCACGGTTGAGCACGACCTGCGCAGCGGCGATGGCGGTAAAGACGACATCCTCAACCTCCAGCGGCACTTCACGGACGCATTTGACGGCGTTCTGGATCCGGCCGCGCACGCCATGGATGATGTGGTAGTCGGCCTCCAGCACCCGTCCTTCGCGGCCGATGGGCTGGCGCACGCCTTCCATGCCGTCAACGATGTACTGGCGGGTGATGCTGTGCAGGAAAACGTTGTCCTGGGGGATTTCGACATTGCGTGCGATTTCCTTCGCCTCCTCGACGTCGTCCTCCGTGATCTCGCCCTGGTCTTCCGGCAGGCGCCAGGCTCCACGGCTGTTGAGGCTTTTGATGTGGCCGCCGGTCACGCCGAGAAAGACGGTGCGGATCATCACATCGCTTGGCTCCTCAGCACGCACCAGGGCATCGTTGAGGACGGTCTGCACCTTTTGAAAGTCCACGATTTCGCCTTTCCGCACGCCGCGGGAGGGTGCCGTGCCGACACCGAGAATCTTGATGGTGCCGTCGCGCTTGGCCTCGCCGACGACAACACAGATCTTGCTGGTGCCGATCTCGAGTCCTGCGTAGATGGTGCTTTTGGCCATGGCGGTTCAGTGAGCTTGGGTAGGCAGCCGCGCTGCGGTGGTGTCGGTGGAAAGGCCGGCGGTGACGGCATCTTGCAGGCCTTCGAGGTTGGGTGGTTCGTGAAAGGTGACCGGAAGGTTCTTCTGCACGAGCAGGTTCAGCGTATCGACCTTCCAGTTGCGGTGCAGGGCTTCCAGCCAAATGCGGTCGAGCCGTGCCAGTTGTTCCTCAAGGTCATCCACGCCAAACGTGAGAAGGGTCTGCTCCTTCGGAGTTCTCCCGCCCAGAGTGGCGGTGAGGCACCAGGGCTTCGTGATCTCAATGCCGGTCACGCTGGGCAGCGTCTGCTGCTCATGGCGTGCCTGGAGCTGGTTCAGGAGCATCAGGGCAGACTTGATCTGCAGTGTGGTCAGGGCCAGCCCGGGCTGGTTTTGATGCAGGCTCTCATGGCGGATGACTGGCAGCGATTCATAGGGCTCCACCAGCTCGCAGGGGAAGAGGACTCCTTCTGAGTCGATGAAATGGCCGAGTCCCGGCTTGCGGGCTTCCATGCCGAGCTTTTTGCATTCCAGCCAAGCCACAGGATGTCGCTGCTTCACCTCCAGCGTCAGCCTCCCGTCATAGTCCCGGTTGATTTTCACGGAGCGCACCTGCGGCAGCGCCTGGATGCGGGCCTGAACTTCCCGAAGGTTCACGGTCAGCAGGTTCATGCCCTGGGTGAGGGCGCTGGCGCGGACGATGCGCTGGGCAGAAACAGGGCCCTCCGTGCGCACCACGACCTGCCGAAGGCTGAATTTGGGGTTTTTCAGAAAGGCTTCTCGGACGGTGATCTTCAGCAGCGCACCCAGGCAGATGAACAGAATGATCGCCGTCGCCCACTTGAAGCCTCGGCGCTTGAGGGCTGCCCGCTCCATTTCGCGGATTTTCGGGCTGTCCACCTTCAGATTGACGTCCAAGGTCACGCCACCTGACCTGCGCGGCCTCGAAGGCCGCACAGCAGCCACCTCCGAAGGCGCCCGGGGCACCGGGGCTGCCTTTGCGGCGGGTCTGATGAGCTTGGGAGAGCGGGCGGACATGGCGGAGGAGGTCGGAACTGCCGCCCAGACAGGGGAGGGTACGTCCGGTTTATAATTAACTTCTTTTAATAAACAATTCCGCCCGCTGGCGCTATGATTTTTCTCAGAAAATGCGGCTCTGCTCAGTGGCTCCGAAAGATCAACGGTGGGGATGGCTAGGAGCAGGCCCAGGAGAAAAAGCAGCCAGCGGGTGATGTGCTGGTGGCTTCCATGAGGGCTTCCAAGGCCTTGAGAGGTTATTTTGCCGCAAATCAGGCTTTTACAGGCCAACAAACGCCGTGCGTGCCCGGTGATGCGTGCTTAAATCCCCGTCCCATCCTTATGGACCCTCTGATTCAACTCCTTGCCATCAACTCCAACCGCTCCACCTCGGAGCTGGCTGGAATCCTCAGCCTCACGGAAGACGAAGTGCGCCGCCGCATTGCCGCCGCCGAGGCCGATGGCACGATTCTGGGTTACAATGCGGTCGTGGACCGCCAGAAGGCCGGACACCGTGGCGTTACGGCGCTGGTGGAAGTGAAAATCACCCCGGAGAAGGAGGGTGGGTTCGATCGTCTCGCTCGTCGCATCGCCAAGTTCGACCAGGTGCGCGAATGCTTCCTCATGAGCGGTGGCTATGACCTGGCGATCCTTGTGGAAGGGAAAGACCTGCTCGATGTGGCGAATTTCATCGCCGAGAAGCTCAGCACCATTGGTGGTGTGCTGTCCACCGCCACGCACTTCCAGTTGAAGGCCTACAAGCAGGCTGGTTTCCTGGCCAATGGCAGCGGTGACGAGGAACGTCTCCCCGTCAGTCCGTGATTAGTCCCTGAGTTTAGCCTTCAGTCTCTGCCCAACCTCATGGACTATTCCAACAAACTGTGCACCCAGATTCAGGACCTGCCGCGATCTGGGATCCGCGACTTCTTTGAGCTCGTCATCGGCCGCAGCGATGTGATTTCGCTCGGTGTCGGTGAGCCCGATAAATCCACGCCCTGGCCCATTCGCGAAGCGGTCATCCGCTCATTGGAAAAGGGCCAGACCTCCTATACCTCGAATCTCGGACTTGAGCCGCTGCGCGTGCTCATCAGCGAGTATGTCGAGAAGCAGTTCCGCGTCACTTACGATCCAAAAACCGAGATTCTGGTCACGGTCGGCGTCAGTGAGGCGCTCGACCTCGCCTTCCGCGCGGTTTTGAATCCGGGCGACGAGGTGATCTACCACGAGCCCTGCTACGTGAGCTACTCACCGAGCATCAAAATGGCCTACGGCGTGCCCGTGGTCGT
>CALDGV010000352.1 GCA_937941745.1 uncultured Prosthecobacter sp.
GCGGGCACGGCGGCTTTCAGGGCATCCAGGTTCCAGGGGCCGACTTGTTCGGCACGGAGCAGGGCGGTGAGGCTGAGAAGAAGGAGGAGAGGGCGCATGGGCGGACGAACCAACGTGCCGGAGGGCGGGGTCTCATGCAAAATCCTGCGTCTGGCTGCGTGCCGGGTTCGCAGCTTGCACCGTCGGGGGCTCTGTGGCTTGCTCGCCCCATGTCCACCCTGCCCGCGAACGTCATCGAACTCTGCCAGGCCCTTGTGCGCATTCCCTCGGTGAATCCGGATGGTGATCCTGGCACGCCGCATACTGGTGAACATGCCTGTGCGGAGTTTGTGGGGGAGTTTCTGCGGGCTTCGGGGGCGGAGGTCTTCCTGGATGAGGTGGAGCCGGGCCGCCCGAACGTCATCGGGCGCTTTCCCACCCGGCCTGCGGCGGATGGCAAGCCCAAGCGGCGCATCGTTTTCGGACCTCACACGGACACCGTGAGCGTGGGTGGCATGACGATCGAGCCTTTCAGCGGCGAGGTGCGCGACGGCTGCGTCTGGGGCCGCGGTGCCAGCGACACCAAAGGGCCGATGGCCTCGATGCTCTGGGCGCTGCATGAGGCTCGCGAGCTGATCCCGACGCTGCCGGTGGAGGTGCATTTCGCCGGCTTCATGTCGGAGGAGAGTGCGCAGCTCGGCTCGCAGCATTTTGCCAAAAACCACGGCCCCTACGACCTCGCCATCGTGGGTGAGCCGACAGAGTTGAAAACCGTCTTCCGCCACAAAGGCTGCCTTTGGGCGGACATCCACACGCATGGAGTGGCCGTGCATGGAGCCACACCCGAACGCGGTGTGAATGCCATCGTCAAGATGGCCGGCATCGTGCAGGGGCTGGACACGGAGTTTCGCGAGCTGCTGGTGGAGATCGGCGGCGTGGATGAATGGCTGGGCTCCAGCACGATCAACCTCGGCATGATCAAGGGCGGCACGCGCAGCAACATCGTGGCGGATCACTGCACGCTGAGGGTGGACATGCGCACCACGCCCGGCCTGAACCGCAACGGCGGTGCTCTGGCCGCGTTGACACAGTTCGTCCACCGCATCGACCCCACGGCCACGGTGGAGCCTCTGCCGGAGACGCTGCCGCTCGACACCGATCCCAGCAACCCGCTGGTGCAGCGCCTGATCAGCTGTGGTGCCGAGCTCACCGGAGCGCCCTGGTTCTGCGATGCCGCCTTCCTCGCCGCTGAAGGCACGCCGGCGATTGCCATCGGTCCAGGAAGCATCGCCCAGGCTCACACGAAGGATGAATTCATCCGCTGCGCTGACCTGGAATCCGGGACCGCCTTCTTCGGGCATTTCCTCCGTTCCCTGGCCGACTGACTCATGCTCAAACGGCGGTTGCTCTACGGTGCGGTGCTCCTGCTTTTGGGAGCAGCCCTGTGGTATGCCCAGCAGCATTCGCACCTCTGCCAGACCTGCCTGCCGCTGCCTGACATCCGCTCCCTGTTCCTGCCGCCTCCTCGCATGAACCTGCCCTATCCACCACCCCCCGAAGCCGCCCTTTGGGATTCCTGGCCTGCCGCCCAAAGGCTCGCTGACGTGGATCAGCGCGTGCGTCCTCGGCTCATGGAGGAACTGAACAGGCGCGAACTGCAGATCAGGCAGCCTGTGTACCTGCGGGCCTTCAAGGAAGAGCGGCAGCTCGAACTCTGGATGCGCAGTGCCACCGGCTGGCAGCTCTGGCGCACCTATCCCATCGCCGCCGCTTCTGGCTACGCCGGGCCCAAGCTCAGGGAAGGGGACTATCAGGTGCCTGAAGGCTTTTATGGCATCACCTCCAAGCTGGTGAACCCGGCCAGCAGCTACCATCTGGCGCTGAACATCGGCTATCCCAACCACTACGACCTCCAGCATCAGCGCACCGGCAGCTTCATCATGATTCATGGCCGCACGGCCAGCATCGGTTGCCTGGCGATGACCGATCCGGTGATCGAGGAAATCTTCCTGCTTGTCACCGCCGCCCTCGACCAGGGGCAGGCCGAGGTCCCGGTGCATCTGTTTCCCTTCCGCATGACCGAGGAGAAGCTCGCCAGCACCGCCGGGCACCCTTGGCAGAGTTTCTGGCGCCACGAATTGAGTCCCGCCTGGAGGTACTTTGAAGCCCATCATGAACCGCCACGGCTCAGCGTCCGTGAAGGACGCTACGAACTGCTTCCGCCCTGAGGGGTCTCGAAGACCATCTGTTCCTCCGGCACTTCGAGACTGACCTTGTCGCCGTAGCTGAAGCCCTCCGTCCAAGGCAGCAGCAGTTCCAGCACGTCGGGCTGTTGGAAATGCACCGGCTTCGTCTCTGGATGCGGAAAGTAGATCCAGCCTTTCACGGGCAGACCTTGTTCACGATGCACGGTCACATCGAAGAACGAAAAATCCTCCGCCGGGTCATCGGGGTGCCATTTCAACTGCCGGAACGTGTGCCGTGGCGTTCCGACACGATAGGTCATCGGCGCGATGCTCACGTTCAGCGTGCCCGGATAAAACGCGCTCAGATCCAGCCCCAGTGCTGCGAAGAAAGGCAGCTGCATGCGCAAGGTGCCGCCAGGAAACTTGGGGTTTCCGTTCAGTCCCGAAGCCACGCGATGACCTTGGACGATGACCGCAGGGATCATGCGAGGATCTGTTTGATCACCTTGCAGGGCTCGACGCCGGTGAGCTTGAAGTCGAGGCCCGCAGCACGGAAGGACAGCCTTTCGTGATCCATGCCGAGTTGATGCAGGATCGTGGCATGGATGTCGGCCACGTGGACTTCGTCTTCGATGATGTTGAAGCCCATCTCGTCCGTCGCGCCCATCGTGACGCCGCCTTTGATGCCGCCGCCGGCCATCCACATGGTGAAGGCCTGCGGATGATGATCGCGGCCCATGCTGCGGCCGAGCGACACGCTGGCCTCGACCATCGGCGTGCGGCCAAATTCACCGCCCCAGACGACGAGCGTGCTGTCGAGCAGGCCGCGTTGTTTGAGATCCTTGATCAGCGCGGCGCTGGCCTGGTCGGTGTTCTTGCAGTTGTTGCGCACGTTGCCCTCGACGTTGCTGTGCGCGTCCCAGCCTTCGTTGTAGATGTTGATGAAGCGCACGCCGCGCTCGACCATGCGCCGGGCGAGCAGGCAGGCGCGGGCAAAGGACGGCACCTTCGGATCGCAGCCATACATTTTCAGCGTGGCCTCGTCTTCCTTCGTGAGGTCCATCAGCTCCGGCGCGGAGGTTTGCAGGCGGTAGGCCATCTCGTAGTTCGC
>CALDGV010000353.1 GCA_937941745.1 uncultured Prosthecobacter sp.
ACGATCTCGCTCTTTTTGTAAACCATGGTGTCGATGACCTCGATGTCGCCATCGGCCAGCGTGGTGCGGCTCTTGGGCTGGCCGAAGTACATGCCGCCAGTAAGCTCACGAACGCAGAGCACATCAAAACCACCCTCGACGAGGTCGGGCCGGATCGGGGAGGAGGAGGTCAGAGCAGGGTAGCAAATGCCAGGGCGCAGGTTGGCGAAGAGGCCAAAGTGTTTGCGCAGAGGCAGCAGGGCCCCGCGTTCCGGCTGCTCATTGGGAGGCAGTTTTTCCCACTTTGGGCCGCCGACAGAGCCGAAGAGGATGGCATCGCTGGCCTCGCAGGCGGCGACAGTCTCCGCAGGGAGGGCCTTGCCGACGGCGTCGATGGCGGCACCACCGACGAGCTGGTGGTTGTATTCAAAGCTGATGCCCGAGCGGGCGGCAACGGTGTCGAGGATGCGAAGGGCCTCGGCCATGACTTCAGGGCCGATGCCATCTCCGGGGAGGACGGCGAGTTTGTAGGGGCGGGACATTGGAAGGGGCGGTCTATGCAGGGGAAACAGGGCCGGGCAAGGGCGGATTGGGGGTGAAGCCCAGGATCGTGATTGAGCGCTGGAGGCGGGGAGGAAGTCGAACTCTTCCAAACAACCGGCCAATTTTTTAGCATTGCCTTCTTTTTTGGCTGTCAATACGCTGTCTTTACAAAGTCATGAAAACTACCCCCCTTCTCCTGCGCCGCCTCTGCCTCCTCCTGACGGCGGTGTTGATGTCGGCCAGTCCGGCATCTGCCCAGTTGGTGCAGACGCTTAAGGACATCAACACGGGTGCTCCTGCGCCTAGTACTGAGGATGATGAGATGGAATTGGTGGGCAATTCGATCTTCATCGCCACGGATGACCCGCTTCTGGGTTCGGAACTATGGCGTTTCAACGTCTTGGCGGCGTTCAATGGAGCACGTGGTGTGGCTTTTGACTCCACAGGCAATGTCTATGTGGCGGACACCCAGAACCATGTGATCCGTAAAATCACCCCTGCGGGGTCGGTCTCGACGCTGGCGGGGATTGTCGGCACGCCCGGATTTGCGGACGGGGCAGGCCTCACGGCAAGGTTCAATGCTCCTGAAGGGCTGTGCGTGGTGCAGTCAGGACTGAATGCCGGGGTGATTTATGTGGCGGACACGGGCAACCACGTGGTGCGCCGCATCTCTCCTGATGGCCTGGTGACCACCGTGGCGGGCGGCGTGCAGCTTGGAGCAGGTGTCCAGGGCTACGTGAACAACATCAATGGTTCGGATGCACGTTTTCGCAGTCCTCGGGGCATCACGGCCCGTGCAGACGGCAGCGTTCTTTTCGTCGCTGACAGCGGCAACCATGCCATCCGGCGCATCGACACGGTCTCCACCGCCGTGACGACGCTGGCAGGTGCTGATCCTGCGGGCGGTCTCGGAACTTCCGGGACGGCAGATGGCACCGGTTCCGGCGCACGCTTCAACAGCCCGGCCAGCCTTACCCTGGACAACACTCTGGTCGCTGGCGACCCGACCATGTGGGTGGCGGATACCGGCAACCACTCGATCCGACGGGTGACTCTTGGGGGCATTGTGCTGACGGTCGCGGGGTCCACCTCCGGTCAGTCGGGCTTTCAAAACGGTGCCGGCACGGCGGCACGCTTCGATTCACCTTCAGGGATTGTCAGTGATGCCAGTTCCACGCCTTCGGCAGTGGTTCTGTTCATCGCTGACCGCAACAATCACCAGATTCGGCGTCTTCAGGCCTCCTCTGGTCAGGTCACAACCCTTGCCGGCAGCACGACCTCAGGCAGCGCCAACGGCGTTGGGCCCGCTGCCAGCTTCAACGGGCCTGCGGGGCTTGCGTTCCGTGGTGGAGCCTCCCCCGAGATTGTGGTCGCAGATGCCGGAAACCACACGCTGCGTTCGATCGGCTCGCTCACACCCACTGCTGGCACGGTTTCCCTCCGGGCAGGACAGGTGGGCGTCATTGGTTCGCGCGATGGTGGAGCCCAGGGAACAGCGACACTGGTTCCTGTGCAGCTCAAGGACATCTTCGCGGGAAACAACAGCTCAGGTCCGAAGAATCTGACCGCTTTTGGCGGCAATCTCTTTTTCTCCGCGAACGACGGAACTCAGAGGGACCTGTGGAGGAGTGACGGCACGACCGTCGGCACCGTACGGGTGGGCAGTTCAATCTTCCCCTCGGACCCCTCAGGCCCTGAGCTGCTGACCGTTGCAGGCAACAATCTCTTTTTCCAGGGATACGACCTGAATGGTGGCGCTGAACTTTGGCGTGCTACAGTCAGCGGTGCCAACACGACCGTTGAACGAGTCAAAGACATCAACCCGACTGGAACGGATGGCTCATTGCTGTCCAGCCTGTTCAACGCCAACGGCACCCTCCTCTTCAGTGCCACGGATGGCGTCAATGGTGAGGAACTCTGGAGAAGCAACGGCACCTCTGCTGGCACGACCATGGTGACTCCGGAGATTTTCCAAAGCATCGTTGGTTCAAACCCGGGTGGATTCACCCTGTTCAACAACAAATACTATTTTGCTGCCACGGCGGATGATGACGTTGGGCGTGAGCTTCATTCGATCAACA
>CALDGV010000354.1 GCA_937941745.1 uncultured Prosthecobacter sp.
GGAGCACTGCAAGGCCATCGGCACCGAGTGCGAGCTCGTCTATCCCAACGCTCCGAACGTGAAGCACCTGACAATTGCAGAGTTTCTGATCGAGACGTTGAAGAAATAGAGCCTCGGCCTATGAACAGGGTCCTCAATACCGATTTCCTGGCTGCTTACGAAAAAATGGCCCGGGAAGTTCATGAGCACCAAATGGACCAGCGGCTGAAGACGGCTGTAGAGTCTTATGCCCAGGGAGAACGCGGCACGCCTGCGCGTGAGTTTTTTGACAGCCTTTACCTTGAAGACGACCAGACGACGGAACGTGCATGAGCTACTCGCTGACTGCTGCGGCTGAAGCCAGGCTGAGCAGGTGGTGACGGTGCTTCAAGTGCGGCATGAACACCAACCGCCACTTGGAGAAAGCGAGGAGTGATGTTTGGAATCAGCCTGTGAGATGGCCGTTCGTGCCGACGTTTGATCGGTCCACCATGAAACTCACCCTTTCCCTCCTCCTGCTCACCAGCATTGCCTTCGCCGCCGACACACCGGCGAAGAAGGCTGAAGCGCCCGCCAAGAAGGCTCCGGCCAAGAAAGTTTATCCACAGAACCCGCCGAAGACGGTGGCTGATTTCAAGTATGGGCCGCATGAGCGGAACGTGCTCGATTTCTGGCAGGCGAAGTCGGACAAGCCCACGCCGCTGCTGTTTTACATCCATGGCGGCGGCTGGATGGGCGGGGACAAAGCGGGGATCGCCGTGGAGCCGTTTTTGAAGGAGGGCATCTCAGTCGTTTCGATCAACTACCGCTACATCTCGCAGGCGCAGGAGGTGGTGCCGCCGGTGAAGGCGCCGCTGCATGACGCGGCGCTTGCGTTGCAGACCGTGCGCAGCAAGGCGGCGGAGTGGAACA
Source organism: uncultured Prosthecobacter sp. (assembly GCA_937941745.1). Taxonomy (GTDB): domain Bacteria; phylum Verrucomicrobiota; class Verrucomicrobiia; order Verrucomicrobiales; family Verrucomicrobiaceae; genus Prosthecobacter. Next base: position 892 of record CALDGV010000354.1, read on the forward strand.
TCGACAAGACACGCATCGGGGCCAGCGGTGGTTCGGCGGGCGCGTGTTCAAGCCTGTGGCTGGCCTTCCATCCCGACATGGCCGATCCAAAGAGCAGCGATCCCATTGCGCGTGAATCGACACGCTTGTGGACCGCTGCCGTGAATGGCCCGCAGACCACGCTCGACCCCAAACAGATGCGTGAGTGGACGCCGAACAGCAAGTACGGCGGCCATGCCTTCTTGAAGAAGGAGGAATACCCGAACTTCGATGCCTTCATCGCCGCGCGGGAGAAAATCCTGCCGTGGATCGCCGAGTACTCGCCTTACGCGCTCGTGTCGTCGGATGATCCGCCGGTGTATTGCTCTTTCGGCGCCCCTC
>CALDGV010000355.1 GCA_937941745.1 uncultured Prosthecobacter sp.
TGCGCATGGCGGGCATTTCAGCGAGCTGGAGATCGAAACCGAGGACACCGTGAGCATCCTCTGGGCGGCAGAACGCTGCCCCAAGGTGGGCGTGGAGATCAACTACCTCGACCGTGCCCCCCGCCGCACCATCCTGGTTCACACACGAAGCCACACCTGGGAGGTGGACATGCTCGGCTGCCGCCTGCTTTGTGATGGTCAGGTGCATCAAAGCTGGACCATCGAGCGCAACACAACCTACCTCGCCCAGGACGGGGCGTGGCTTCGCGGTGAGCGTGACGTGCTTTGCTCCTTCTCCGAAGGCCTTGCGGTTCTTCATCAGATCCAGGCCATTGAACAATCCATCACCCGCGAAGCCTGGGTTCATCATTCCCATTCCTCATGAAGAAGATCATCTGCACTGTGTGCGTCCGCGGCGGCTCCAAAGGCGTGCCTGGCAAGAACATCCGCCCCATGCTTGGAGTGCCCCTGCTGCAACACACCCTCCGTCAGGCGGTGGAAAGCGGCATCTTTGCCGGCATCGGCGTCAGCAGTGACTCCCAGGAAATCCTCGACTGTGCCACCCAGATTCCAGGCGTGATCCCGCTGCAACGGCCTGCAGAGCTGGCCACCGACACTGCGGGCAAGGTGCCAGCCATCCGTCATGCCATGCTGGAGGCGGAAAAAGCCCTCGGCATCACCTGTGACATCGAGGTGGACCTGGATGTCACCTCCCCCCTGCGCGATCCTGAGGACATCCGCAACGCCGTCGCACTTCTGGAGGAAACCCAGGCTCCCAATGTGCTCACCGCCATGCACTCCCGGCGTTCCCCTTATTTCAATCTGCTGGAGCGCGGCCCGGATGGAGAAATCGGCACGGCAAAACGCCTCCCGGGAGGCGTCATCCGCCGGCAGGATGCTCCACAGTGCTACGACATGAACGCCTCCATCTACGTCTGGCGGCGTGAGGTGCTCATGGAGGACACCGGCCTCTACCACCCTGGAACAGCCCTCTACGTGATGCCCGAAGAACGCTCCTGGGATATCGACAGTGAGATGGACTGGGCCGTGGTGGAACTGCTGATGAAACGCAAAAAGGACAAAGCCAAAGCATGAAGACTCTCGCCGAACTTTCCAACCTCCAGGGCCGTGTCGCCCTGATCACCGGAGGTGCCGGGCACCTGGGCATGGCCATGGCCGAGGCTCTGGCGGAAAACGGAGCCACAGTCTGCCTTCTGGACCTGAACGAAGAACGCTGCCAGGCCCGCGTGACCGAACTCGAAAGCCGTGGAGGCAGTGCTTTCTATGCGGCAGCCGACCTGACCGATGCCGCCGCCACCAGGTCGGCCGTGCGCGAAGCCGCCGCCAGGCATGGTCGTCTTGACATCATCATCCACGCTGCCTCCCTGGTCGGAACGGACCGAGTGCAGGGCTGGGCTGTCCCATTCGAATCCCAGAGCTTGGAAGCCTGGCAGATGGCCATGCGCGTGGGCCTGGACCCAGCCTTCACCATTCTCCAAGAGGCCCGTCCGCACTTGGAAGCCTCGGGACACGGCTCCGTCATTTTTGTGTCTTCGATCTACGGCCTCGTCGCTCCTGACAACTCACTCTACGAGGGCACCCAGATGCAGACACCTTCAGCCTACAGTGCGGTCAAAGGCGCCCTGAACCAGCTGACGCGGCACTTCGCCGCCCTGCTGGCTCCCAAGATCCGGGTGAATGCCCTCACCCCAGGCGGCATCTGGCGCGGCCAGAGCGAAACCTTCATCGAGCGCTACAACAAGCGCACTCCAATGGGCCGCATGGGACGTGAAGAGGACTTCAAGGGAGCGGCGGCGTTCCTGGCCAGCGATCTCTCTGCCTATGTCACCGGCCACAACCTGGTGGTCGATGGCGGGTGGACGGCGTGGTGACCCACGGAGGCCATGTTGCGGCAGCTTGTGTCCGGGCATTCCATGCCCTAGCGTCGGCCTCGAAATGCCCGACTCCAAGCCCCTGATCACCTCCGAAAGCCCCTGCTTCATCATCGCCGAAGCCGGCGTGAACCACAACGGCAGCCTCGATCTCGCCAAAAAGCTCGTCCTGGCCGCCAAAGAAGCCGGAGCGGATGCGGTGAAGTTCCAGACCTTTCAGGCCAAGCACCTCGTCACCGCCGACGCACCTCAGGCAGAATATCAGGCCAAGAACTCGGGCAAGACCGAGAGCCAGTTCGACATGCTCAAGCGCCTTGAACTGCCATTGGAAGCCTTTGCGGAGCTGAACCGCTACTGCCAGGAGCAGGGCATCATGTTCATGTCCACGGCCTTTGATGAAGAGAGCGCCGATTACCTCCATGCGCTGGGCATGCCAGTCTTCAAAATTCCCTCAGGCGAACTGACCAACCATCCTCTGCTGCGCCACATCGCGCGCTACGGCAGGCCGATGATCGTCTCCACCGGCATGGGCACCTTGGATGAAGTCGCGGAGGCCGTGAGCACCATCCGTGCGGCAGGCAATCACGACATCACCGTGCTGCACTGCGTGACGAACTACCCCACACCGCCCCAGGATGTGAATCTGCGCGCCATGGCCGCCATGCAGGCTGCGCTGGGCGTGCCCATCGGCTTTTCAGACCATACCATGGGCATTGAAGCCTCGGTGATCGCCGTGGCCGCAGGGGCCAAGGTAATTGAGAAGCATTTCACCCTAGACTGCAACATGCCCGGACCCGATCACAAGGCTTCGCTGGAGCCTGCCGACCTCGCAGAGATGGTGTGTAGCATCCGCCGGGTGGAAGTGCTGCTCGGCAGCGGCCTCAAGCAGCCGAGCGAAGCCGAGCTGGCGGTTGCAAAGATCGTTCGCCGCAGCGTGGTGGCGCAGTGTGCCATTCCAGCGGGCACCGTGATCACTGAATCCATGATCGTCCTGCGCCGTCCCGGCACAGGCATCCCGCCCGCGCGCTTTCATGAAGTGCCAGGCAAGACGGCCCGCGAGGACATCGCCGAAGGCAGCATCATCCGATGGGAGGAACTGGCATGAAGTCTGTGGCGGTCGTCACCGTCGGGCGATCCGATTACAGCATTTACCGGCCCCTGCTTCAGCGCATCGCAGGTCACTCAGAGCTGAAGCTGAACGTTCTCGTCTCTGGCATGCACCTGGAGGAGCGCTTCGGCCTGACCGTGAACCTCATTGAGCAGAATGGCTTTCCAGTCGCAGCCCGCGTGCCGGTGCTTCAGGCAGAAGACACGCCTGAAGCCGTGGCAACGGCCATCGGCAGGGGCGTTTCAGGCTTCGCGCAGACCTTTGCCTCGTCCCGCCCCGACTTGCTGGTGGTTCTTGGGGATCGGTTTGAGATGTTCGCTGCAGCATTGGCCGCCGTGCCCTTCAACATCCCGATCCTGCACCTTCATGGCGGAGAGCTGACCGAAGGAGCGATGGACGACCGGTTTCGCCATGGCCTTACGAAGATGAGCCATCTACATGGTGTTGCGACCGAGGTTTATCGCCGCCGTGTCATCCAGCTGGGTGAAGAACCCTGGCGCGTGCTCTGCTGTGGAGCGCTTTCACTGGACAACATGCTGGCCATCCGACGGCTCCCAAGGGGAGAACTGGAAAGACGCTTTGACCTCGACCTCTCCTCACCGCCGCTGCTGGTGACTCTGCATCCGACCACAAGCGAATTTGAGCAGGCCGGCCCTCAGACAGAGGCATTGATCGCAGCACTCCAGCAGGTTGGCCTGCCCGTCATTTTCACCATGCCGAATGCCGACATGGCCGGCAGTGTCATCCGGGAGCACATTCTGCGCTTCTGCGCCTCCCATCCTAAGGCTCGGTGGGTCGAAAACTTCGGCCCTGAAGGCTACTTTTCGATCCTGGGCGAAGTCAGCGCCATGGTCGGCAACTCTTCCAGCGGCCTTCTGGAAGCCCCCTCCTTTGCCCTGCCCGTCGTGAACATCGGCAGCCGACAGAAAGGGCGCCTGCGCGCTGGAAACGTGATTGATGTGCCGGAATTCGAAGCTTGGCAGATTGCCCAGGCCATCCGCCAGGCCCTGACACCTGAATTCCGCACGATCGCCGCCGGTCATGAGCATTTTTTTGGCGACGGCCATGCTTCCGAACGCCTGCTCGACCTCATTGTCCAGACCCCGCTGGACAACCGCCTGCTTGGCAAAACCTTCCACGACCTTCCTCAAGCATGAAATCCGTCCTCATTGGTGCCGGCGGCCATGGCCGCGTGCTCATGGAAGCCTACCTTCCCGCCCGTTTCGATGCCATCCTGGATTCAGTGATCCAGCTTCCGGAAATCGAAGGCGTGCCAGTGATCGGCAGTGATGACCTCCTCCCCGGGCTGGCCGCTCAGGGATTCACCCATTTCGTGATCGGTGTTGGCTCTGCCAAGAGCTGCGCACGCCGGGCTGAGCTCTTCCAGACTGCCCTCCATGCCGGCTTGCAGCCACTGACCATCATTCATCCGACTGCCTGGATTTCCCCGAGCGCCGAAATCGCACCCGGCTGCCAGATCCTGCCCAGGGCCGTCATCCACACCAGAGCCCGCGTGGCGGAAAACGTTCTCGTGAACACAGCCAGCATTGTCGAGCATGACTGCACGGTCGGCGCCCACTGCCACCTCGCCACGGGCACAGTTCTCTGCGGTGGTGTCAGCATTGCGGAAACCAGTCACATCGGCGCCGGGTCGGTGATTCGTCAGGGGATCCGCATTGGCGCAGGGGCGCTGGTCGCTGCTGGAGCTGTGGTGGTGAAGGACGTAGCAGATGGGCAAACCGTCGCTGGAGTTCCAGCCAGACCGTTTTGAAGCACCGAGGCACAGACCAGCCTGCGGACCAAGTTCAGGGTTGACCTAGGGCCTTGGCCGGAAAAAGACATCTTTTGCGCTCCACCAGCCATCTCATGATTCATCAGCCCGTGTCCAAACTATGCCTGCCACCCTCCGGCTCGATTCGGGATGCCCTGGCGGTCATTGAACGTGGCAGCGAAGGCATCTGCCTGATGGTGGATGAAAATCAGCGCCTTCTCGGCACGGTGACCGATGGTGACATCCGCCGGGCACTGCTCAAAGGAGCCAGCCTGGAGGACTGCGTGGAACCCTTTGCACGCCGCCAGTTCACCAGTGTGCCAGTTCATGCTTCGCGGGCGGAGGTCATCGACCTCATGCAGGCCCGTCAGCTCCATCAAATCCCCATCCTGGATGAAGAAGGACGGCTCAAAGGCCTGCACCTGCTGCATGAAATCCTGGGCTCCCAGCCGAGGCCGAACTGGGCGGTCATCATGGCCGGAGGCAAGGGCACTCGCCTCGGCGAGCTGACCAAGTCCACCCCGAAGCCCATGCTCAAGGTCGCGGGCAGGCCGATCCTGGAGCGGCTGGTGCTGCACCTCGTAGGCTGCGGCATCCGGCGCATTTTCATCTCCACCAACTACCTCGCCAGCATCATTGAAGACCATTTTGGTGATGGCTCGCGCTTTGGCTGCCGCATCGACTACCTGCGCGAAGACACCGAAGAGCCTCTGGGCACCGGCGGATCACTGTCTCTGCTCCCAGAAAAGCCTGAATACCCCGTATTTGTCTGCAACGGTGACCTCGTAACGCAGGTGGATGTGGCCAGCCTCTTTGATTTTCACCAGGAAGGCTCGTATCTGGCCACCATCGGCGTGAGGAACTATGCCCACGAAATTCCTTTCGGCTGCCTCGAAGTGCAGGACGGCCAGGTGAACAGCATCGTGGAGAAGCCCACGGTCACCCAGCTCATCAACGCAGGCATCTACATCCTCTCTCCGGAGATCATCCAGCGTGTGCCGCGCAAGTTTTTCCCCATCACCGAACTCTTCGACGAAGCTGTGCGCCGCCAGGACCGGATTGGTGCCTTTGAGATCATTGATGAATGGATCGACGTGGGGCAGCGTGAACAGCTCAAGCAGGCGCGCGGAGGCGCGCAGTGACATCAACCAACCTTTTTTCTATGGGATCATTCGACGGTAAAAAAGTCCTCGTCACCGGCGCCGGTGGCTTCATCGGCAGCCATCTGGCGGAACACTTGGTGCGCGAAGGCGCCAGCGTGCGCTCCATGGTGCATTACAACGCCCTCGGCAAACGCGGCTGGCTCGACCACAGCGACCTTGCCGGTGACATGGAGATCCTAGCCGGTGACATCACTGACCGCGACAGCGTGCGTGCCGGAGTGAAGGGATGTGACATTGTCTTCCATCTCGGAGCCCTGATTGCCATTCCATACTCCTATCAGGCGCCGCGCAGCTACGTCCGCACCAACATCGAAGGCACGCTGAACGTGCTGCAGGCGGCCCTGGATGAAGGTGCCCAGCGTGTGCTGCATACTTCCACCAGCGAAGTTTACGGCACCGCCCTTTTCGTGCCGATCACGGAGGAGCATCCCCTGCAGGGTCAGTCGCCCTATTCCGCTTCCAAAATCGGTGCCGACAAGATGGCGGAAGCGTTTGCAGCCTCCTTTGAGCTCGAGGTTGTCACTGTGCGTCCCTTCAACACCTTTGGGCCGCGTCAGAGCATGCGGGCGGTGATCCCCACGATCATCTCGCAGATCGCGGCGGGCAAGCGTCGCCTCGCCCTCGGCGACCTCCGCCCGACCCGCGACCTCAACTACGTCGAAGACACTTGTCGCGGCTTCCTCGCGCTCGCGCGCAGCGACGCGACGATTGGCGAAACGGTCAACATGGGCTCGAACCACGAGATCTCGATCGGCGATCTGCTCGCGCTGATCGCGCGCGTGATGGGCGTCGAGGTCGAAGCGGAGACCGACGCGCAG